>JALQUD010000005.1 GCA_023268595.1 Candidatus Saccharimonadia bacterium | reverse complement strand
GGCCAACCTGAAATCCGAACCTTTACCGGTATGTCCGGGAATCAGGTCATCGATGATGATGCCATCGTGGCGGCTGGCGGTGTCTGACAGGCGGCGGAACTCGGCTTCGGTACCGAACAAACGGTCAATCCGGTTGCTGATACGGTCGAAGTGGCCATCGACGCTGGGGGTGAACTTCCAACCGTCGATACCGCCGCCGTACTTCATGGGGCCGGTGTGCAGACCGGTGATACCGATTTCCTGGAATGCCTGCCATAAGTCGTCATTGCCGAGCGTATGCAGGATCGAATCGCGTCCCTTGGTTATGAGCGAGGCCGGATATGCCGTATACCAGACCGACGACATCTTGATGGCGGCGCGTGGACGCGGACGGGCATAGGGATTCTGCCACATGGTGGCTTTGCCGGCATACTTAGCTGCCTGACGGTCGGCAGTACGTAACATTGAACCGTTGCGTAGCCAACGGATATACACCGCGTTTGAGGCCAGCGGCAAGCCGAGCCGCCGGCCTTCCGGTAATGGCAACGGTTGTGAAGCCAGCTTCCGGGCCCTGGCCCATAGCTGGCTGGGACGGCCGGGGAAGAACAGCTCGGAAAACGTCTGCTTGGCTTCGCGTGGCTTCCGCGGGCGGCCTGATATGCCGGCAGGGAATATTACTGCTTTAGGGCTTTTGAGCCGGCTCCGGACGGCGTTGGTCCGGGCGCTGACTTTGTTACGGATCAGCTTTGGAGTCCGTAATAACCGGCGCGGTGTCTTTGGGTCGTTGGCATCTGTCATACCAGACAATGTACACCTTATGGCTAACTGTTACCAGCTGGCATATAGTCCTGGTCGGCCAAGACGGGCCGTTGTTTAGTCAGCCTTTTTAGACTCCAGCCTGTCCACCGTCTGGTTTATCAGGAACATACTGACATCGTCTTTGGTCCGCCCATCCTGATGGAAAGGCGTGCTTATGACGTCGATCAAGCGGGTGACGTATATCAGCACCAGGCTGATGATGGCCGCCAGGAATAAGCCGCTATAGAATGGTTCGACTTCAGTCAGGACTACCAGGCTGACTGCGAGGATGACGATTACCCGTGCCAGTATGGTTGCCGATGGCACGAACCGAATGCGCTGTATGTACGACACGCGCAGCAACGCGCGGAGCAGTTGTGCCTGCTGCTGCTTGAGCTTGACGATGAAGTTGGCCGGGACACCGGCCTTTTCCATGTCGACGAAGCTGGCGTTGAGGGCGTGTATGTCATCCTGCATGTCCAACCGTTTGTCGCGTACGTCGCGGACGAATGCCCTGGAGATGTGCAACATCTTGTCGGTGAACGGCTTGAGTTTGAACTTGGGATAGACCGAGTGGATGGCCACGGCATCGTCGTGCATGCTCTGGATGGTGCTGGCGACTTCGGCAGGGATGCGCTCGCTCTCTTTGTAATCGGTGATGGTGGCGGACAGGATGAAACCGAGCACGAAGAAGGCGCCGGTGAGCACGCTGGTGTGGAATGATCCCAGCGTGATGACTTCGCCATCAACGGTGTGAAGCAGTAGCTTAATACCGATTATCGGCAGGGTCAGGATGATACTGGCTATGAGAATACGGTAGGTAGAGATGTAGGTTCGAAATTTCATGACCATACGACTATACGACATCAAACTGAAAAGTTCAGTAAACTATACTAAAACCGGCCTTTGGCTACGGCCGTGGTATACTAAGCGCAAGAATTATGAGAATGACATCATGACCGGAATCAACCATGCCGCGGTCGGCGGCCTGCTTGCCGTCGCCTTACCATTACCGATCGCTATTCCCGCGGCACTGGCCTCACATTTCATACTGGACATGCTTCCTCACTACGGCATACCGCAGGAGCGGCGCGACAAGTCGGTATTCTGGCGTTTCTTTGGTACGGCTGACTTTTTGGCGGTCATCGTGTTCCTGGCTTTCGTGGTGCTGGTGGTCTGGCAGCGGTGGGACATATTCATCTGCGCCTTAGCGGCTGTTTCTCCGGACCTCGTATGGGTGGCACGCATCATCCGGACGCGTTCATTCAATCTGAGCAAGAATGAGACCAGGTTCACGCGCTGGCATGCCCGCATCCAACGCCTGGAGCGTCCATGGGGTGTCTTCGTGGAAATCCCGTTGGCCGTGGGACTGGTGGCACTCCTGGCAAGCGTGATCAGGTAGCTTCTGGTACGGTATACTGGCAATATGGAAAGAATATCAAGAAAAAGCCTGTGGATTTCCGTGATAGTGCTCGCGGTCGTCGTAGTACTCGGGGCCGTATATATGATGCGTGGGCGTGGTAGCGCGCCTGCCGCGCCGGACAGCTCGGCTTGCGTCAACCAGGTGTTACGTTCCGGATCCCAGGGGGACTGCGTGAAAAACGCCCAGGCCCTGATCAATCTGATGCAGACCAACAAACTCATCGAGGCTTGCCCCTTCACGGGCGGGAAACAGCTGGCACTGAACGGCCAGTTCGACGCTGACACCGAAGCGCAGGCCAAAGTCATTCAGGCTTGGGTCAATTGTTATAACGAAGAGGAGCGGTTGTCGGAACGACTGAATGGTCAGGGCGTCATCGACGCGGACACCTGGACTAGTTTGTGTACGTATGGCTACACGTTCCCTAAACGTACGAATCAGGGGCCGGCCGACATACTCCAGGCCGGACTTGCTGCCGGTCAAGCAGCAGGATGCCGTTAGTACGTAAGATATATCACAGCAGCGATCATCCATAGAGCCTACCATTAACTGGTAAATGAATGATAGGAGCATACTGATATGACAGATGACGATACCCGATTCCAGAACAACGGTCCTTCGACGGACAATTTGCCAGTTGATCCGCTTCAGCCGGCCAATGATATATATGACACGGAAGATGACCAGGAGCGGTTGGCGAACGATGGATCGTCTCCGGCTGCGCCGCCGGATGATGTGGCCGCGGCTTTGGATGGGCAACACCCGGTGACGGATACGGACGTTGATGCGCAAGAAGTGTATGATGCAGGATTAGGCTCGGTAGCCGATCTGCCTGACCAGGCCGAAAGGGAAGCCAAGCAGCAAGCGCAAGAGCAGTAAATTCGGACGGGTGCGGTGGCCGGCAAGTATTATCGGTGCTAGCGTCCTGAAGCTAACGACGCAGCATCAACTTTGCGGATGATGACCTGTAGCCCGGTGCGTATGCGATGAGTGCAGTCGTAGACCTTATCATGGCCGTCCGTCGCCTCGGCTTGAGACAGCATACGTACGGCTCGGTCGTGTTTTACGTCAAATATTGCTCCGACGTGCGACACCAATCCCTCCATGCCGTCTTTGATTTCTACCAGCCGTATCGACCGGCGTCGGCTTTCATGGCGCATAACGCTCAGAATGCCATGCCGGTGCTCAGCGGTGATTAGTGTGGCGTTGCGAGGGACGTTGCGGATAAGGTGTGTCGCCCGCTTGACGTCAGCCACGGTAACGGTCGGTACTGCGCTGACGGCTGGCACTATGACTGTGCGCGGCGATAACAGTGGTCGTAGCCAGCGCAGGGCACGGCTGCCAGCCTGGGCCTCGTAGATGACTACGTCCGCACCGCGCCGTGCGAAACTCCAGATAAGTCTGACAATCGTGCGGCTTTTGAGTCTGCTGGCTGATATCAGCCGGGCCCGCGTGCCGTCTGGTAGCAAAATGGTGCCGGACGGTTTGGCGGCTTCATCAATAGCGCCGAAGGTGTGTAGCCCGCTACTGCCGATGATGGCAGCGATCGCGCCAGACAGGCCAGGGTGTGGGGAGCTGCCGATGATGGCAATCCGATGCGAAATGGAATTGCGCGCCCGATCGAAACGGTATTTAGCTATCAGCAGACTGATGGCGACGATCGTATACACAATGTAGAACAGGCTCACCATTATATGTGACTCCAAGAAACGGTCCACCCGTTTATAGATACAAGCGATGAGTGTAGTCGAACCCGGTTTGCTATGCAAGCATATGCGGTATGGTCAAGGCTATCCAAAGGTTGCGTAATTACTTTGTGAGATTAATCACAATGCATCTCGGATGATAAGTATATACAATATAGTGTTGTAGAGAAACTGTAAGAGTAAGCTTGACATGGATGAACGCGAAATGGTCGCGACGAGTGATCTGAGCATACCGGGCGAAACCGTCCAGTACGGCGCCGGTGCGACGATCATGGCAGAGAACGTAGGTGAGGATTTCGTCTTTGAAATCACCCAAGGTCTGGCAAAAGTCTTCACGATCAATGGTCGTGATCAGCAGTATGTGCATCTCATAGTCGGCCCTGGTGAATTATTCCCGACTGCCTGGCTTATCGGCCGCGAATACAAGGGGATCACCGTCGAAGCCATCGGGCCAGTCACGGTCCGACGCTATGACCGTCGGGTATTCATCGAAGAGATCCGGAACGATGGAGTGAAGGCTTTGGAGGTCATGCGCCGCATGGCGGCCGACCTCAACCTGTACGCGACGCGTTTGGATAATCTGGAGTTCAAATATGCCAGTGAACGTCTGGCGTACCGCCTGCTGGTGCTTGCGCAGCGCTTCGGGCAGGAAAGCAAGCTCGGCGTACGCTTGCCCCCGTTCACCAATCAAGACATCGGACAGACTATCAATTTGTCTCGCGAGAGCGTTAACCGCGAACTGTCGCGGTTCGGGCGGCTCGGACTCACGTCCACACGGTCCGGAATCATCCATATCCTTGATTATGCCGGGTTACGAAAAGAGGTCAGTAAGTCGTCCAAGCCGTTATTCATCGATGATGTGCTGTTGTCTCAGCGCACTGATATCTGACGTACCTGCTATAGCGCCGTCATGGCGACCATTTGCTGAGCAGTATCGACAAATCACTCAGGTTGATGTTTCCGTCACCGTTGATGTCACCTTTGCCAGCTTGCGGCTTGGCGGCTCCCCAATTGCTGAGCAGTATGGATAAATCACTCAGATTAATCTTACCGTCGCCATTCAGGTCGGCACTCTGTGGAGACGGGCCGGGCGGAGTGACGGGTGGTGTCGTCGGCGGGGTTGTTGGCGGTGTCATCGGAGGAGGCGTAGGTGGCGTGGTCGAACCTGGGCCGACGTATGATTTTATCTGCTCTTCCATTATGCCGCCGAACTGGCCGTCGCGGTCATGGCCCAGGCCGGGTATGACGGTCAGATGCGTGTCGAAGCCGTTTGCCGTGTACGCGTCGTAACCTGCCTGCACGCCATATTGGCCACTGCTCTTGTATGATGGGTCCTTGTCGCCGACGTTCCAGACTATCGGCACGCCGGATTTGAAGGAGGCGTCGTATGCGACTTCTTTCATCTTAGGTGAGCCACCATATGATATGGCGACGACCACGCCATCGGTCATGGTCCGCTGTGCCGCTCCGGATGGTATCCAGTATTCAGTTGCTAACTGGGCGCCGGATGAGTAGCCACCGAATGCGATACGGGAGGTGTCAATTGGGTACGATGCTTCAACGGCGGTCACGAGCTCTTCTGCCCAGGTAGCGTAGCCCTCGGGGTCGCCCATGTACCAACACGAGCCGTCACCGTCGGCGCAGTCCGTGTTGGGTGCGAACGGTGTCAGAAGCACCATGTTATGACGCTTCGCGACGCTGACAAGCCCGTTGTTGCCTGACAGTAAATAGCTACTGGTAGGGTTCTTAAGCCCGAACTCGCCCGAGCCATCGGCATAGATCATCATCCCGACCGGTTTGGACCAGTCAAGGCCACCGGCGTAGAGATGATACTTTGAGGTGTATTTGCTGCCTTTGAAGCTTTGCGACAGCTGGTCGGTCTTATCCTGGGGGATCGGCGTGGCAGCCAGACTCTGATAGAGCAGGACCAACCCGAGCAGTGCGAAGCAGACCACTACGGTCACGTAGGTGCCTGGCTTCCTGATAGTGGGCCGGACAATGAGTCTGCCTTGGTGCGCGCCCTTAGGCATCATGTACTCCTGACGAAAATTAGGCTTTGGCCTTAGTCTTGCCCAGCTCCGGTACGGCTGGCTTGGGATGCTTGCGCTTCCACATATAGTAGCCTGCTGCTCCGGCTCCTAGTAGCACTACGGCGCTTACCGCGATGATCCATGGCGCGATGGTCTTGCGGGCGGCCGGTGCCACGAAATCATCATTGATACTACCCTTGGCATACTCTTTTCCGTCGTAGAACGGCGAAGGTGCGGGTGATGGTGGCTTGGTTTTGAGTCCCTGGGCCATCGGTGTCGGAGCTGGCGTCGGTGTCGGGTCAGGTGTCGGTACCGCGGTTGGCGATGGTGCCGGCTCAGGGCTAGGTTGCGGTGTCGGCTGTGGTGTCGGCTGGACGCCTTTTGGCGCTGATGGCGTGGGTGTGGGCGAGGGTTGTGGCGTCGGGCCGATCGACGTACCGGTGCCTTTGCCGATGCTGCCGATACCGCTGCCATTGGTTCCGCGGCCGCTACCGTTCGAACCCTGGCCGGAGCCACCGACGCCGGTTCCTTGGCCCGTGCCGCCCGTGCCTTTGCCGGTACCGCCAGTTCCCGTGCCAGTACCGCCAGTGCCAGTGCCTGAGGAGCATGTGCTTTTGGCGACGGTCTGCAATGTGTTGTTGAGCGATTTGAAGTCAGTGGTTATGACGTCGCCGTTGACACCGCCGGTATTGACGTTGTTGCCGGATACGAGCTGGAGGTTGCCGACAGTCGGGTTAGGGCCGATACCAATGACAAGAATATGGATGCCGCTCTGTTTAATGCTGTTAGCAGATGTGACAGCTTCGGCTATAGCGGACAGTGGTGGTAATGTAGGGTCACCGTCGGTAGCGAAGATCAGCAGACCTGGCGCGTCGCTGAGTGCACCATTGAACGTCGTTCGGGCGGTATCCAGGCCGGCTTTCCAGTTGGTGCCGCCGCCACCCTCTAGACTGTCGATTCCCTGGGTGATGTCGTTGACGTTGTTAGTGAAGTAGCGCATCACCTGGGCATCGTCATCGAACTGGGTCAGCGAGAACATGGTACGCGTACTTGGTAGCAGGCTGCTCACGAAATCTTTGAGAGCGTTCTTCATCTGCTGGAAGTCCTGAGTCTCCTTGGTGATACTGCCGGAAACATCAGCTAACAGGGCTATGTTGATACCGCCGGTACACGATTGGAAGACAAGTGGCGGGTTGGCGGCAGGTGGCGGGGGAACCGTATTGCCAAGGATGTTGCCGCCGACGATGACCGTGGGCGCGGCGAAAGAATAGACTATCAACGCCGTGCCCAGAAGCGAGAACAGTACGGAAGCGATAAGCGGACGCAGGTAACGGTGTCCGAAAGTATGGTTCCGGCCATGGGTGCCGTGCTTATGGAAACGGTTGAGGAAGCGGCGCCAGCGTTTCATTGATGTCATTGTATACTGCTTACGTTGATTATGGTAGCGGTTATTACCACGGCCTGATAGCCGGGCTGTCGGCATCCGGGTTGTCCAGGCTGAAGTCCTTCTGCTGGCTCTGTTGGCCTTGAAGGTTTTTTTGCTCCAGCTGCTGTTGCTGTGATGCGGATAGTACCTGGTTGGATTCGGCTTGGGCTCCACCGCCACCGCCTCCACCGCCTCCACCGCCGCCTCCCTCGTCCTTCTTGTCTTCGCTCGGTATGACGGAAAAACATTGTTTGTTGTCGTTCATGTAGGTGTCTGCCTGGCTGTTGAACGTAGCGGCATCACTGTCGCTGCCATCCTTCTGTGCCTGTTCGGCATGTTTCTGGAGTGTCAGCACCAAGTTTTGGAGCACCATGCAGCGTTTATCCTCGGGTGCCAGCTCTAGCGCACGTGTCAGTTCGCTCTTGGCACGTATGTAATTGCCCATGGCGGAATCGATGGTGCCGCTGTCAAAAGCTGCCACGAACGGCTGCGGACTGGTGAATGTCAGCGGCGTCATCCATTTACGGGCTGTCTGGAAGGCTTTCTTATCGTAGTTCTTGATGGCTACATGGGTCAGTGGCACGGGCAGCAGGAACCATATGGCGATGATGCCGACGATGATGGAGCAGGGCAACGTCCACTTGAGCATCTTACGGCGCTTGGCCTTGCGGTTCTCTTCGTACTCCATCTTGCGCATGTCGAACGGTTGGCCCGGCATGGCTTGCCCACCGGCAACCGGTGGCACCATGGGTTGAAGCTTAGCGGCCATGGTTGCCTCCCGTCTTCTTGGCCTGGACTGGCACGCCTGATTGGTTCCTGACTTCTATCAACCGCGAAACCAGAATGTGCAGCTCCCAGCAGAGCAAGCCGCCATACAGCGCAGCGATCAGCCAATACAGGTTGAGGTAATGGATGACGCGCTGGCTCTTATCAATGGCCAGTTGGGCTTTGCTTGATTGGTAGACATCAGTGATCGGTCCGCCTTGGTTGCGGTCGGTGTATTGCAGCTTGAGCTCGGTGCCGATCTTCTTGAGTGCGTTGGCGTCAAGTTTGGATATGGCTGGTACCAACGTGTTAGTCTTCTCGTCGATGGTCGTGATGACTTCGCCCTTTGTGGCCGATGGGTTGTTAGGGTCCTCCATACCGGTGCGCTTGATCATCTGGGCGCCTTTGGCCGTGCCATAACCAAGCACTGCGCCACCATTGACATACTTGGCGGCCGGTGTGAAGGCAGTGACTTTGGCCTCGGCGGTCTGCTCGCCATCTCCCAGGTAGAACAAGAGACGGAAGCGGTCAGGGAAGGCGTCCTGGCTGGCTTTGAGCTCTTGGGTTATCAAGGCTAAGGGCTTGTCGATACCACTACCTTGCGAATAGCTGCTGATCTGCGGTGCCAGACCGTCCAGCGCCGAGGCGAAGGCGGTGGCATCGGATGTCATAGGTAATACGACATTGGCTTCGGTGTCGAAGCTGATGACTTCGAAGTGTGCGCCTTCCAGCTGTTTCGCTAGTAATGCCAGATCCTGTTTGGCGCCCTCGATGCGTTGTAATCCTTCGGTGTAGTCGGCGGCAGCCATGCTTGGTGTGGTGTCGACCGCGAAGATCACATCGAGGTTAGCTACGCCAGGGGACGAGACGCCGCCCTGCACGCTAGGGCCAAGTGCGACCAGCGCCGGCAGCATCACTAATGTCCCGCGCCGCACCAACAGCCAGTTGACCTTCTGGGTCCACTTACGTGTGTCCTTGACCTTTGGTTTGCTGGCTTTCTTGTCCTTGCCGCGGATATTGGTTTTCCAGTAATACCAGCCGGCGGCGGCAACCAGGGCTACGACGTACGGTATGACCACCCAGAGTGGCACTAGCGGTTGTAACTTCATATCTCAAGCCTCCATAGCAGCACCACGGCTGCGATCGTCGCCAGGGCTGCCAGATAGATGAACAGCTGCGGCGTGTCGTTGATGGCCGGTTGCGGCAACCCGACGTACTTGACGGTCGATTGGCGGCTGATGGAATCTATCAGGTCGTTGATGGCGTTACCGTCGTTCATATTGAAGTAGGCTCCTTCGGTCTGCTCGGCTACCAGCTTCAGCTGGCTGTGGTCACCGGCTTTCTTGGGGTCGCTGGTGCCGGGGTCGATGACAAAGACATGGATGCCGCGCTGTTTGGCCATGGCTATCGCCTGGGTCATGCCAACGACCGGCGAGCCATTGACCTCGTTATCCGATGCCAGGACGATGGATTGCGAGCGTTGTTGCGGGTTGGCGCCCATCCGTTGGATGCAGGTCGCCAAGCCGTCGCTGGTCAGCGATGTGCCCGTTTCGAAACCGGCCAGCGTGCCATTGGTCATGTTCGTGAACAGATCGCCTTTCTGCGCCTGGAAGGCCTGGCCGGCATTCTTGAGCTGTTGGCTGATGAGCTGGTAGTTATCGTTAAGCGGAATGACCGTGACGGCCGAGCTGTTGAACAGCGTCAGTCCGAAGCGTTGGTCCTTGAAGTTGTCGGTCAGGGCGCTGAAGCGGTTGATCAGTGCGGCATCGGCTTTCAGCACCGAACCTGACGCATCCAGACAGAGCATGATGTCACGGTTCTTCTGGACCGGATTGACAATCGCGATCAGCGCCGGCCGCGCGGTTATGATGATCGCGGATAACAACGCCACGGCTATGAGTCCGGCGGCCCAACGCAGCAGCAGGCGGTACTGCCGGAAGGCGTTGATGTACTCCGGTAGGTTCGTCAGGCGCGAGCTGTGCGCCACCGGCGTGTCGCTACCTTTGGACTCGATATGATGTTTCACTGACCGCCAGTAGCGGTACAGCACATAGGCGACGATCAGGACGGCCCAGATGACCAGCATCCACCAGAAAATCAGTAAGGCCATTGGGTGACTACTCCTTTGGCTGCTTCGGTGGCGGCTTGGGCATTACCCGTGGACATGACGGCGAACTCCTCCGGATAATAAGCTTCGATAAGTTTGGTCAATGACGGGTAGGGCGATAGCTTGAGGTCGGACAGGGTCAGGAATGGCGCCGGCAAGAAGTTGCCCTCATGCACGAATGCCCGGACCAGCCGGCTCAGTTCCTGGTGCAGGGCGCGCAGATCAAGTTCGCCGGCTATGTGACGCTGATAGGCTTGCTGGATAAGCTGTAGGTATTTCATCTTGAGTTGGTTGAGGTCCATCGGGGGCAGGATGCGGAGCGTGTCGAGCGATTTAAGTTTACGGCGCCGGGTGTGGAAGAATACGAAGCCGTACCATATGCCGATCAGCAGTACCAAAATGCCGCCGATCAGCAGCCAGATCCAGTTGTATTGGATCGGTGGGTTAAGCGTCTCAGCGCCGCGCATGCTTATGCTCCTCGAGTAGCCGTACGATCTTGTTGACTACTTCGTCCTCGGTGCTGATACGGACATTGCTGATGCGGATATGTTCCAGTGTACGGTGGGATTTGACCTGCTCGCGCTGCATCATGTTCTGGTATGCGTCCTCGACGCCTTTTTGACGGCGGACATACGATGGCAGCACGATGGGCTGTTCGACGTCATAGACCCGGCGTTCGTTCCAGTTGTCGGCACTGGGGTCCAGGTCGTCGATGGCGATGAATAACAGCTCGTGCTGGGCGGCCAGACGCCGCAGTAGCTGCTCCTGGGCGGCGGCGAACTGCAGGTTGTCGCTGATGACGACCAGCATCATACGGCGGCGTATAGTGCGGCGGATGTAATCGAGCACGTTGGTCAGATCGCTCTGCGGTGCGTCCAACGTGGTGTGGCCGTTGATGTATTGCAGGATACGCTCGATATGCGCCCGGCTGCCTTTCAGCGGCATATGATACACATCCTGGCTGTTGCCGGCGGTCAGGCAGATCAGGTCGGCATGTTTGGCGGCTACCGAAGCGATGACACCGGCCGTCATGACGGCGATGTCGCGCTTGCACTCGCCGCTGGGTGCGGTGGCGGCCATGGAGCGGCCGGTGTCGACCACTAACATGATGTTGTGCTTGCGGATAGCCACGTAGCGGCGGATGCGCACCGAACCGCTGCGGGCGGTAGCTTTCCAATCGATGTCTTTGACATCATCACCCAAGGTGTATTCACGCAGGTCGTCAAAGTCCATGCTCCGGCCTTTGGACACCGAGGTATACTCGCCTTCAAGTGCGGTACGTACCTTGCGGTGGGCGGTGATCGACATCTTACGTCGGACTTTTACGAGTAGGCTGGGCATATAGTGGGTGTGGTGTTCGCTATGTGGTTTTTCGTTGGGATTTCACGGTCAGTGACGTTGCCCGGCAGCTAGGGCGTCGGTGTGGCGGCGAAGATGGCGTCGATGACGGCTTCCTGGTGCACTTTGTCTGCCATGGCTTCGAAGTTAAGGATGATACGGTGGCGTAGGGCGCTATAGCGCAGGATCTTGACGTCGTCCGGCGTGACGTAGTCGCGGCCGTTGATCAGCGCGACCGCTCGGGCGACCTGCATCAGGGTGATGCTTCCGCGCGGGCTGGCGCCGTTCTCGACGTAGCGTGCCAGTTGCGGGTTGATGACGTTGGCCGGGTAGCGGGTGGCATTGATGAGGATGACGATGTACTGCTTGATGGACGTGTCGACGTACACTTTCTTGACGAGCTGCTGCAGGTAGACGATCTCCTGCAGGTCGATCAGCTGCGAGTCGTCGACCGCTGCTTCGATGACGCCGCTCTCGATACGGTTGAGCACCTCGACCTCTTCGGTCGGGTTCGGGTAGTCCAGGATTTCCTTGAGCATGAAACGGTCCAGCTGGGCTTCCGGCAGCTCGTAGGTACCTTCCTGCTCGATCGGGTTCTGCGTGGCTAGCACTAAGAAGGGTTTTGGCAGCGGGTGCAGTTCACCGCCGATGGTGGTCTGGCGTTCCTGCATGGCCTCAAGCATGGCACTCTGCGTCTTGGAGCTGGAACGGTTGATCTCGTCGAGCAGCACGAAGTTGGCGTGGACCGGACCGAGCTGGGTCTCGAAGGTCCCCTTGGAGTAGTTATAAATCTGCGTACCGATGATGTCACTCGGCAGCAGGTCGGGCGTACATTGGATACGGCGGAACGAGGCGGTGATGGCGTCGGCCAAGGTCTTGGCGCCGGTGGTCTTGGCCAGTCCCGGCACACTTTCCATCAGGATGTGGCCGTTGGCCAACAGGGCGACCATCAGGCTGAGTAACAGGCTCTCCTGGCCGACCACTTTGGCACGGAACAACGTCGACACGGCGGCGACCACGTTGGTAGCCCGGGCGACCTCGTTGGCGGTGATAGCGGATTTGGACGGCGCGAAGCGGCCGTTGTTGGCTGATTGGGGCATGCCTTGCTGGGGGAACATCGTCGGGTACGGTTGCTGCTGAGGTTGATTGGGTGCCATATGATTCCTTCTTAAGCCTTGCTGTTACTGCCAATACGCCGTGATGTTCTGGGCGAGCGTGCGTTTCTCATCGATGGTATATGTATCGGCATGTTCAAAATAATGGTCCTCGTCAAATGTTATACCGGTCAGGATATCCATGATGTCCGTGGAGGCGGCACTGATCCGTACCAGCTGGGCCACATCGGGCGTGGCGTTGCCGACCACGGCTGTCAGACTACGTGGCGTGATGTCCTTCATGAGATTACGGGCCATGATGACCGGCACCTCGTTGGTAAGGATGTCGGCCGCCAGGATGACGTCACGGCCATTGAGCTGTCGTTTGTCGATGGTCATGCCATAACCTGCCAACGCGAACCGGATGGACTTCATGGCTGCCGTCTTCTGTTTCTTGAGTGACTTCCTGATGTCTTCCGGCAACTTCTTTTCTTCATCGTCGGCCAGCCCGTCGGGCAGGGCTATGAACTCGCCGTCCTGATCATAAGCACCGACCAGCAGGTGGACATGGTCGGGGCTGTGCACCGGTTCATAGATCATCGGATACACGTAAGCCCGGATATGGCGGGCGATGGTCAGACAGGTCAACAGGGAACTCTCCTGCATACATACGACCACGGCGTCCTTGCCATGGTATTGTTGTACTCTCTCCGCTAGGGTGTCGCCAAGCGACGTCCGGTCTATGAAATTCATGTCCCACTCGTAAATAAGAATTACACTCATTATTCCAAAACGTAAGCGCTACCACAACCATGAAATGTATGAGTTGAAAATGGCAGTGGATAAGCCCATACTGGCGATACCTATTCAGCAGACTGAGCAAGGAGGCCCGCATGGCGCGATCATCGCAGACATATATCGATTCATTCCTCAAGGACTTCGGTGAACGGCATGCTGCCGAACCTGAGTTCGTGCAGAGTGTCAGGGAAGTCGCCGGCTCGCTTGGCGGCCTGCTGGACAAGCACCCGGAATACCAGGACGCGGCCATCCTGGAGCGCATCAGCGAGCCGGAGCGCCTGATCCAATTCCGGGTGGCCTGGACAGATGATGCCGGCAAGGTCCAGATCAACCGGGGTTACCGCGTGCAGTTCTCCAGTCTGCTTGGCCCGTACAAAGGCGGTCTGCGCTTCCATCCGTCGGTAAACCGCAGCGTATTGCAGTTCCTGGGATTCGAACAGATATTCAAGAACAGCCTGACCGGCTTATGGCTGGGCGGCGCCAAGGGCGGGGCTGATTTCGACCCTAAGGGCAAGAGTGACGCCGAGGTGATGCGTTTCTGCCAGGCATTCATTACCGAGCTGGCCAATTACATCGGCCCCGACACCGACGTGCCGGCCGGTGACATCGGTGTCGGCTCGCGTGAGATCGGCTATATGTTCGGACAGTATAAGAAGCTGGCCGGTGAGTTCCATGGCTCGTTGACCGGTAAAGGTGTCGACTGGGGTGGCAGCAATCTGCGGCCAGAAGCGACCGGTTATGGCCTGGTGTACTTCGTAGAGGCGATGCTCCAGGAGCGCGACGACAGCCTGGACGGCAAGACGGTGGCGATTTCCGGTGCCGGCAATGTGGCCCAATATGCCGCACAGAAGGCGTTGCAGCAGGGTGCGACGGTTCTGACGATGAGTGACTCGGACGGCACAATCTACGACGCCGACGGCATCGACAATGAGAAGCTGCAGTACATCATGAAGCTCAAGAACGCCGAACGCGGCCGAATCCGTGAGTATGCCAACAAATATGAAACGGCTGAATTCAAGGAGGGCCAGGCGCCGTGGGGCGTCAAGGCCGATGTCTATCTGCCGTGTGCCACCCAGAATGAACTGGATGAAGCCGGAGCCAAGCAGTTGGTGGTCCATAAGCCGCTGATCGTGGCCGAGGGCGCCAACATGCCGACCACGCCGGAAGCGTATCAGGTGCTGCGCCAGGCGGGCATCGCCTTCGGGCCGGGTAAAGCCAGTAATGCGGGCGGTGTGGCCGTATCGGGTCTGGAAATGGCCCAGAACAGCAGCCGCACCCAATGGTCCCACGAAGATGTCGACGAGCGTTTGCAGTCCATTATGCAGGATATCCATGC
Source organism: Candidatus Saccharimonadia bacterium (assembly GCA_023268595.1). GTDB lineage: Bacteria > Patescibacteriota > Saccharimonadia > Saccharimonadales > UBA4665 > JALQUD01. Next base: position 14,196 of record JALQUD010000005.1, on the reverse strand, counting down.
CAAATGCGTCAAGTACGGCAAAGATGACACGGGCGCGACCGACTATGTGCGCGGTGCTAATGCCGCCGGTTTCCAGCGTGTGGCCCAGGCGATGCTGAGCCAGGGCATCGTGTAACGCCGACCTGACATTCAATCGCAAATAGCTGCGCTATATGCAAGCCTATAGTATATAATCTGCTACCTATGGAGGCAGGCGACGCAGATATATATGCTGAGACTTCACCGGAAGCGCATTCGGTATCTCGGCCGTGGCGGCCGGCATTTCTGCGTGAGCTGCGGGCCGATGCTGAGCGCGATGGCATGCTGCAGGCTACCCAGGACACCTTGGAACGGGCAAACGTGACCGTGCGGACCCAGGGAAACATGGAAACGATCAGTAGCCACGAAGGTGGCATGCTCTTCATTGGCAACCATGAACGCCAGTTTGAGTTCGTAGCCCTCATGGGTGTGCTTAGCCGGCTTGGTCGCACCAGCATGAAGAATATCGTCAAGTTCTACGTAGAGGAGCAGGTCGAGTGGTGTCTGGGCAAAGCTGGAACCGATATCGTATTACCGGTGTATCCACGATTGCTTGATCGAGATCGGAAGGACAAGTGGAATGCTGAACTAGGATCACGAATCATGTTTCATAAGCTCGTCCAGCCTGCGGCGGTAGCTAGACCTTTGACCGACCAGACGGTGGCTGCGGCATCCAAAGAGCTGCGTGACGGTGGAGTGGTCAATATATTCCCTTGTGGCAGTATCGTTGATGCCAACAAAGAACCGTGGCACGACGGTGTCGGCCGTATCATCCGTGGCTTATCAGAACGAGAACGCAAAGGCGTTCTCGTTGTACCGTATCATGCTAACAATATCAGTCGGGGCCGTCTCGTCGCAGCTGTTGCTGCCCGCGGGCGTGGACCATTGGCGCGACCGCAGACTATCGATCTGACGGTAGGCGTAACCCATACGGCTACTGAGGTCATGGACGAAGTCGCGGAAGACAAGCGCGACATACCGATGGCCATCACTGATGTGCTACGCGCACACTATTTGTCGGCATTTGACGGTAATACTCCGGAAAAGCCGACCGACCGGCATCGCTTGGAACAATAGACTACCGCATCCCATTGGGCACGGCGCTGCCATTTGGCGCGGTTAGAAAACATTCGCCTACACGTCGGGCAGCGTTTCTGTTCAGTCGCACTACGGGGCCGAGGCATGGCGGTCCTATCGGATCAGTTAAGCTCGCTGGCCAGTTTGATGACCTTGGTGCCATCATCTTGCTTGATGACGATAGCCGGATCGTCGGATGAGCCGTTACGGGTTATCTCGTTGCCGTCCGACTGTATGGTGGTCTTTTCATGCGATACCTTTTCGACGGTGCCTTCTGCCGTGCCGTTGCCCCAGTTCCACGATACGTCGTCACCTTTGCTGTAATCTGTCATGTAGCACTACCTTTCAGGGTGAATAATCTGTCTGCATGATGATATGCCATAAGGGATGCATGGGTATGTATGATTTTTACTACTTGCGTGCACGGTTTGCTATAGTCATACAATATGACGAATATACCGGGTCGAATCATGAAGATCGTGCGGTTGTCGATATTCGGGTTGCTGGCATACGTAGTCTATCGTGACCTGCTGCGCGACATCCTGACCGACCGGGTCCACATCACCGCATATGTTCTGTTCTGGTTGTTCAGTGCGTACGTAGTGCTGCCTCGTATCAACCGTTGGCTGGCGCTGATATACGTACCGCAATATTTCATAGGCAGGACGACTACGGCTGATGGTCTGCTGGCGGACCCGGTCAATCTGGCGATGCTTGGTAGCGAAGCCGATCTGCGGCAGGCGATGTCTGCTGCCGGCTGGACCGAAGCTGACCCGGTGGGCGTAAGAACGAGTCTTCGAATCGTTATCGCCAGCTTGGCAGGACGATCATACCCGGGTGCACCGGTCAGTACGTTAATGTTATTTGGCCGTCCGCAGACAGTGGCTTTCCAGCGGCAGGTCGATGGCAACCCGCGGCGGCGGCACCATGTGCGGTATTGGCGCACGCCGGAAGGGTGGTATCTGCCTGGTGGTAAACAGGCGGATTGGCTTGGTGCGGCCACTTACGACCGCCAGGTCGGCTTGTCACTTTTCACCGGTCAGATCACGCACAAGATCGATGCTGATGTCGATAAGGAACGAGACCATGTGGTGCGCACGCTGCAGGAGTGCGGTTGGGTCAGTGATGTTGAACGGGTCAGGCATTTTACCGAAGGCTACCATAGCCGTAATGGCGGCGGCGACCGCATCAGAACCGATGGCACGTTACCGTTCGTGACTATCAACAAGCCGTCTGACGTCACTGCGCTGTAATATTTCGTACATCACCTGCACGGGGTGGGCATGTATAGTCACCGCATGACGAATTCCAAACCCACTACCCACCGGCACAGAGAAGCGACCCGTATCATCCTCAGACCAATCGGCAGCGGATTGCCGCTAGGATTGTTCGCCTTGGCAATCGGCACCTTACTGACTGGAGGCGCAGCGTTCGGCATCATACCTACCTCGGAGATCCAGCAGGTCGGGCTTATGTTGGTTCTGTTCGCATTTCCGCTTGAGCTACTGGCTGCAATATTGGCTTTCATGGCGCGGGATACGATGAGCGCCACGGCGTTCGCGCTGTTCTCGGCCTCCTGGCTGTCAATCGGCATGGGGCTGCGGCTCAGTGAACCGGGCAGTACCAGCGCTGCCGTCGGTATGTTCGAGCTTGGCGTCGCGATCAGTGTGGCGGTGTTAGCCGTTTTGGCGGCCAAGGCCAAACCTTACATCACCATTCTGATGGGCTTGTCGGCGCTCCGGCTGGCGGCACATGGCATATATGAGCTGACATCTATACAGGCCTGGTATACCGCCGTCGGTGTGATCGCGGTTCTAATCGTGATCGGCTCGTTGTATGGCGCGACGGCGTTCATCTTGGAAGATATGCACCAGCGTGAAGTTTTGCCGTTATTCCGCAAGCGGCATGCCGAAGAAGCTTTCCATGGCTTCGAACATCAGCTTGACCGGCTGGAGGCCGAGCCCGGTATCAGGCAGCAACTGTAGTGATTTAGCCTAGGGTCGCACCCATGCTGCTAGCGGCGGAACAATGCACTGAGCTTTATACGCCGGTTGTATTCAAGTGTTCCTAGCTGGAAGGCTTTAGAAGCGATGACGATGATGGCGATACTGGCGGCAACTAGCAATAGCAACGACACGATGCCTTGGCCAACGGTCAGGTTGCCGGCGGCATTGCGTATCAACGCCGTAGTCGGTGACGATAACGGGAAGTAGGTTAGAATCTGCGTGAAAGTGGAAGACGGCCGGTCGGTGACGGCGTCGAGACCCCAGAACGGTATGGCTGGCAACAGGAAGAAAACGGTCGAAAATCCGCTTGCCTCTTTGGCTGACGGGAATATGGCGCCGATGGTCGCCATCAGGCCGATATAGAAGATGAAGCCGAATACCAGGAAGCCCGCCCCAAGCGCTATCTCTGCCGGTACGAACGTCAGGTCCGACAGGGAGAAGGGCAGTGTGACGTTGTTGCCCATTGACCGGGCTATACCATAGCCGATCAGCGCCAAGATTCCAATGCAGACAATCTGTACGAGCGTGACCAATATGATGGCCGCCAACTTTCCGGCTATCAGCGTGCGCGGGTTCAGATAACTCAGGACCATCTCCACCGAACGGTTTTCTTTCTCTTCCGATACTGACGTCAGGGCGTAACCGACGGAGAATACCAGGATGATGTAGAACAGGACCAGGAAGGCTCCGGGTACGACGTATTGTGCCGGCTTACGCGCGTCCTGGCCATTCTTGAAGCTCTGCACTGAGGCCTGGCCGCCGCTCAGGGCCAGCCCGGCGGTCTTGCTTGAGCCGAGCGGCGCCAACAGGCTTTGTTGCAAGGCGCTACGCCCAAGCTCCTTAATGAGCGCGCTGTTGTTCTTGTCGGTGTCGTCGGCAAACAGCCGGTAGGAGCCTGTATCGAGCAGGTTCCCCGGGTACACTATCAGGCCGTCGATGGAACCGGACCTGACATCCGACTCCAACCGTGCCTGCTGTGTGGCCGGTTCTATGTCGAGCCCGTACTTGGAAGCGATATCCGACCGTATCACGCCACTGCTGTCAATCACCGCGATCGAGTGGTCCTTGCTTTGCGTGTCCACATCTTTCGACGAATCAGTCAGCGAGCCGATGAGAACCACGATACCGGCCAATAGCGGGAAGGCTACCAATGAGATCCAGAATGACGGCTGCTTGATGATCGTCAGGAACTCATGCCTGATTACGGTGCGCAGCTTCTGGTACTTGCTCATGATTCATCTCCGGAATAAATCGACACGAACACATCCTCGATGGTGTCCATGCCATAAGTCTTTTTGATCGCCGCTTTGGTACCATAAGCTACCTGCCGGCCGTCTTTGATGATCAGGACGCGGTCAGCCAGTCGTTCGACTTCCTCCATGAGGTGGGTGATATAAATGACGGCGGCGCCTTTTTGGCGGTGCTCTTCTACTATGTCGAGCAACAGCTTACGGTTGACCGGGTCCAGACCTTTGGTTGGCTCGTCCAGGATCAGCAGCTTGGGGTCGTTGGCTATCGCCACGCCAAGCTGCACTTTCTGCTGCTGGCCGCCGGATAGTTTCTTGACCGTCAGGTTGGCTTTGTCTTTCAGGCCGACACGTTTCAGATAGGCGAGTGAAGATCCGCGGGCGACGGCCCGGTCCAGTCCTTTTAGCTCACCGAAGTATGTCATGACATCTATCACGGTGCTGCGTACGTAGAGCCCGCGTTCCTCGGGCAGGTAGCCCACCAGATGTGAACGGTCCGGCGTGTAGCGCTTTCCATCAATGAGTAGCTGGCCTGAGGTGGCGGTATAGATGCCAAGCAGCGAGCGGATGGTAGAAGTTTTGCCAGAGCCATTGGCGCCGAGCAGGGCGAAGACTTCCCCTGGTTGTATTTCGAATGACAAGTCCTGGACGATCTGCTTGCCGCCCAGACTTAGGCTGAAGCCTGAGACACTGACGATAGGGGCCGGTGGCCGGCTCTCGGATGTGGTTTTACGTGCCATACCAGCTACTGTACCAAACGCCGCTGTAAGGATACTGTGAAAAATAATACAGAAAACTAAACGAATATCAGGACCGTGGCCAGCGAAGGGCGATGACGGTCGTGGTGATGATATAGTGGAGCTCATAACACTAACGATGAACAAGGTAAGGGGGCCTATGGAACTACGTTTGGAAGTCGTGACGTTGGTCGTCAAGGATATTGATATTGCCAAGGAATTTTATGTGAACAAGCTTGGATTTCATACCGATATGGATGTCCAGGTGACCGACACGTTGCGTTTCGTACAGCTGACGGCACCCGGTTCAAAGTGCTCCATCCATCTGTCCGTCGACGAGTCGATAATGCCGGCCGGATCGCTCGGCGGTGTCATATTGGTGGTTGATGACGCTAAGCGGGCAAAGGAGTATCTGGACGGCAAGGGTATCGCGACCAGCGACATCGACGAGCTCGGCTTTGGCAAGCATGTCTATTTCAGTGACCCTGACGGGAACAGTTGGATCGTCCAGGAATCGTATGCTCAAAACCAGGCTAGTCAGCGCGGGGCTAAGCGGTAGACCTGGTCGTCATTGCCGGTCGGCGTGCCCCGGCCATCTTTGTTGGATGAACTGATATAGATGCTGCCATCCGGCGCTTGGACGACATCACGGATGCGGCCGATGGAGACGCCGGACACAGTCGAGCGGCTGGCCACGGTTGCCGGGTCGTCGGTCTTGAATGTAAGCATATGCAACGCCTTACCACCCAGCGCAGCCACCAGCAGTTTGCCTTTGAACTGGGGAAGTAACGTGCCGTTATAGAACATGATGCCACCCGGAGCTATGGCCGGGTCATACATGGCGACCGGGTTTATCATACCGGCACGGGTCTCGTTGTGGCTGATCAGCGGCCAGCCATAGTTGCCGCCCGGTACGATACGGTTAACTTCATCACCGCCGGTGCGGGCCAGGATGCCGCTGCCGGTGTTCGATGGGCCGTGTTCGGCGCTGAACAATTGGTTGGTGCCCGGTTGCCAGGCGATACCCTGGGGGTTACGGTGGCCTTTGCTGTACATCGGGTTGCCGGCGACCGGGTTGCCCGGCGCGGCCGCACCGTCGGTGGTGATGCGCAGGATCTTGCCGCTCATACTGCTGTCGACCTGGGCTTTATCGGGCTCGCTACTGTCGCCGTTGGTAACGTATAAGAACTTGTCCGGCCCAAAGCCAAGCCGGCAGCCGGAGTGCCAGTGGCTGTTGGGAATCTTAAGGACCTGCTGCTGTGTGCCTGCGTTGGTGCCGTTATCGGTGAATTTGATGATGCGTGCCGAAACGCCATTGGCACCCTCGCCACTATTGTAGGTGTAACAGGCGTAAACCAGCTTGTTAGTAGCATAATCAGGGTCAACCGCCAGACCCATCAGACCGCCTTCGCCATTGTTCACTTCGACGGTAGATACGCTGGTCAGGCTCGTGTCTGATAATTTGCCGTTCTCGACGACCCGTATGCGGCCTGGACGTTCACTGACCAGGAAGCGGTCGGGGCCGGTGAAGGCGATGCTCCACGGCGTATCCAGGCCGCCGACGACCGGACTGACCGCATAGGCTTCGGTCTCCGAAATATCGCGCTTAGGTGGGTCATTCTTAGCAATGTTTATCAGCAATAGAGTGATGACGCTAACCAACAATACGACACCTACCAACAGCACTTTTGGCTGTAGTGATGAGCGTGCCGTACGTTCATAGAACAGATTTCTGATGCGTCGGATTATTCGGGCCATGGGCTAGCCCCAATGTACCATCCGTAGCCTGACTTTCACAGCGTGGTTATTCGATTTCGCTAGATAAACGTAGCACCTTGGTGCCGTCATCGCGTAGGATGACGATTGCCGGGTCGCTGGCCGTGCCGTTGCGTGTGATCTCACCGCCATCGGCGTGGATGCTGGTCCGGGCGCTGGATACCCGTTCGACGGTTCCGAGCGCCGCGTGGTCACCCCAATTCCAAGCCACTTTGTCGCCCTGCTTGTAGTAGTCCATTTCCAGCTCCTTATTAACGTAAGCGCATCATACGTCTTGCGGCGTGCTATGGGCTGTAAGAAATATCACAAGCGCTAGTGTTATGTGTGCTAGCTATGGTTGTTCGCGGCCGGGACCGTCGTAGAACTCGCGTTTACGCCACTTCTTTTCGCCGCGCTCCCAGACGATGGTGTCTTCACTGATGCTTTTGAAGGCTGTCAGTACGCTGCCTTTGATGGATGGGCTGCCGCTGTTGGTGACGGTAGTGAAGTTGCTGCCGAATTGCTTGTTGATCTCATAATAGGCGGTGTTTTGAGTCAGCTCGCCACGTTCTTCGACGGCTTGGAGCATCCAGGCTGCCACATCGGCGGCTTTGAGTGGTTTTTTGTCGGTGGAATCGTTAGTGTTTTCAGACATTGTATTAGCATACACCGTGATGGCGTTGATGATAAGTGATATGTGGGATGAGGGATTCGACCTGTGTTCTGGCGGTGCGTCCGCTGAATCGCAACTATCCACAAGTCATAAGCGTTCATAATATGTAAAATGATTCGCTCCAAAAATGTAAACTAAAAACGTCAAAATATGTAAAGTCGTATGGTATATTTGTGTGTATGAAACACTATATCCGACGGATAGTTGACGATGAACTGGATAGTGCGCTCAGCTATGCTGGGGCGGTTGTTATGCGAGGCCCGAAGGCTTGCGGTAAAACGCAGACTGCCTTGCAGCGTGCTAAAAGCGTGCTCCGGGTCGATACCGATCAGAATGTGGCTAATCTGATGGCCGTGGACCCGGGTGTGCTGCTCACCGGTGAAACTCCACGCCTATTGGACGAGTGGCAAGTCCAGCCCAGACTCTGGGACTATGTCCGCCACGCAGTGGATGAGCGCAACGGAAAAGGGCAGTTCATACTGACTGGTTCTTCGACGCCTGATGAATCGTCCTTGACGCATTCCGGTGCCGGCAGGTTCGTCGTGCTGCCTATGCGCACGCTATCATGGCAAGAACTTGGCTATAGTGATGGTTATGTGAACCTAGACAGTATACTGACTGTCAATGGCAAGATCGATGCAAAGGAATACAGGTTGCCGGTCCAAGAGATTATCCGACGCATGGTAATCGGTGGTTGGCCGGAACTGGTCGGTGTCGATGAAGCCGGTGCGCGCCGGATTAATGCCGGCTATGTCAGATTGCTTGCCGAAGTCGACATGAGCCGGGTGTCCGATGTTAGGCGTGACCCTGGTAAGGTGCGGCAGTTGGTGCGATCCATCGCACGTAATGTATCGGCCATCACGGAGGTTACGACTTTCGTCAAAGATATCCAAACAGCGGGAAATGAGGAGCTGTCGCGCCCGACGGTGACTGACTACCTGGATGCGCTGGATAGGCTTATGGTCATAGAAGACCAGCCAGCCTGGAATACACACATCCGTTCCAGCGCTGCTTTACGCAAGACACCGAAACGGCATTTTGCAGATGTCTCGCTGGCTGTAGCGGCTTTAGGCTTGGACGGTACGGCGCTGCTGAACAACCTTAATTACACAGGCTTCTTATTTGAGTCGCTGGCAATCCATGACCTACGCGTGTATGCCCAAACGCTTGATGCTGAAGTGCGATACTATCGTGATTCATCTGGTCTGGAAGTGGACGCTATAGTCCAAAAGCCTAACGGGGACGTGGCTGCGTTTGAAGTGAAGCTTGGCGAAGGCTACGTAGACGAAGCTGCCAGGAATTTACTGGCATTCCACGACAACCTGGACACGTCGAGAGTCAAAGTCACATCCCTGAACGTGGTGACAGGTTCTGGCTATGCTTACACCCGTCCTGACGGTATTAATGTCATACCCTTGGGTGCACTCGGTGTCGCTTAGCAACTATTGAGCCTATCCCTCTTGTGCTCATGGTAGGGTAAGGCTTATAGAGTTTTGAGTACTGCTAAGTCTGGACCTGGAATATTTTGGCTTGGCGATTCGCATACATCAAAAGCACAGCTCCAATATGTTCTGGAACACCCGACTGCTTAAAGCTCACTCTGCGAATACCATCTGTAGAAGTAAAAATCCCCTATGCCGGAGCTTGCGGGACTTACGGCTGGGGATGAGGGATTTGACCTTGCCTGCCAGCAAACAGCTGGCTCAGGCAACCCGGCCCCCATGGTCGCCGGGCTACGGGCGGCTGCATGCCACCGGCATGCGCGTTCGAATCCCTTCAAGAACAATATAAAAAGCTCAGACATGCGCCTGAGCTTTTTATATGGCTGGGGATGAGGGATTCGAACCCCCGATCATGGGACCAGAACCCACTGCCTTACCACTTGGCCAATCCCCAATGGGTGTGATTGTGGTGTAGGTGCCATCCGCTGTGCCATAGCGGCAGTCGGAAGGTCTGGTTTCACCTATTACAAGATGAGAGTATAGCAAAAAATGATTTGAAATGCCAGGCTTAGGTGCGAGATATGTGTTAATAATGGGGAGAATGGCAGGCGTAGATAACGGAGTGGGTGGTTCGCGGATTGCGAACCGTATACCCGTATATCTTCCGTAAGCCCGACAGTCTCCCTATTCAGTTGTGCGAAGTAACGCTGGATGATTCGAGTATCAGATGTCCAGGTGGTTACTTCTTCCCGTTCTTGTCCTTGTTCTCCTTGGGCCAGCCGCTGTTGGTCTTGACCGGGGAGAGCTTGTTGTCGCGGGGCTTGTTGGGGTCGGTGCACTTCATGATGGCTCCCTGGTGCAGTCGGTGTTGCGGTCGGTGATGGGGTTTTGCAACGTGGTTTTGGTGCCACGTCTGATATGGACAAGAAACGGAAGAGAGTGCAACGTTGATAGGTGGGACATGTCGTAATGGCTGTGTCTTACGCCTGCCAAGGTGCACTCGTAGGGAGCTTCTGATGGTAATCGGAGAATACCGGCTCTACCTGCAAGCTATTGCAGTATCTCAATAATGATATATGTTGTCAAATTGTAGCGCCGCTATTGCTTTTATTAACAGGGGTGTAGTAGCAAGCATGAGCATTTTACATAATTACAACATGATGATAGTATGGCGTGATGGTCAAAATCATTGTAACGATATCATTCGTCGCCATCCTGGCTATGCTGCCGGTGCTGGCTCTGCAGGCTATGGTCGTGCCACAACTGAACAACATGGCGGACGCCTATGGCCAAGCCGCTGAGCGGGCGCAACAGATAGCAGACCCGGCCGTCGACGAAAACGCTACGAAGCTTCGTTGACAGCCGGCAGTTGCGGCATGCTACGATACAAGGGCTTAACAATTGAATAAATATAAAGAGGCAGCGAGAGAACTAGCTCGACGACCTGCCAGCAACCTATCTTTCAATCGGTCATCGGATCGGGTGATGTAAGCGGATAAGGTGCTCCATCTAGTCCTGCCTGGCAGGAAAGATATTTCCAATAAGATATCCTTTCTCTGCGCTGGCGGGGGAAGGATATTTTTGTATGGCCCAAAATGCCGACACCACTACCAACGTAACGCTGTTTACTTCCGAGTCGGTCTGCGCCGGGCATCCGGACAAGATCTGTGATGCCATCAGCGATGCCATCGTCGACGCCGCGCTAGCACAGGACCCGCATAGCCGGACAGGTATAGAAACCGTCGCCGGTGCTAACCAGATCAACCTGTACGGCGAGATCAACACCACGGCCGATATCGATTACGAAAAGATCGCCCGTCAGACTGTCAAACGTCTGGGCTATACCAATCCCGACTGGGGTTTCAGCCAGGAATCGAGCTTCACTAACGATGTGCACCAGCAATCGCCGGAAATCGCCCTGGGCGTCAACCGTAGTGATGACATCGGTGCCGGCGACCAGGGTATGATGTTCGGCTACGCCTGTGACGATACGCCGGAGCTGATGCCGTTGCCTATCACGCTGGCGCACGCGCTGACCCGCCGGATTGACCAGGTGCGTGAGGACGGTACGCTGCAATGGCTGCGCCCTGACGGCAAGGCCCAGGTGACCGTGCGGTATGAAAATGGCAAGCCGGTGGCTATTGAAAAATTAGTGGCTGCGGTGGCGCACCACGAAGACACGACCGCTGAAGAGGTACGTGGGCAGATAATCGCCCAGGTCTTCACGCCCATCCTGGAACAGTATGGTCTGGCATTGCCGGCAGACGATGACATCGTTATCAACGGCACCGGTCTGTGGCACATTCCGGGTCCGGAAAGCGATGCCGGCCTGACCGGGCGTAAGATCGTGGTTGACACGTATGGCGGCTATGCCCGGGTCGGCGGCGGTGCTTTCAGCGGTAAGGACCCGTCCAAGGTCGACCGCAGCGGGGCGTATGCTGCGCGTTACATCGCCAAGAACATCGTGGCAGCCGGTCTGGCCACCAAGTGTGAAGTCGGTCTGGCGTACGTCATCGGTCAGCCTAAGCCACTGATGCAGACCATCGAGACCTTTGGTACGGCCACGGTCAGCGAAGCCGAGCTGCACGCTTTCAAGGACCGGTTGATCGATACCTCCGTCAAGGGCATCATTGCCAAGCTCGACCTGGCACGGCCGATCTACTCGGCCACCAGTGCCTATGGCCACTTCGGCGATAAGGATTTGCCATGGGAGCGCGTCGAGGCGTAATGACAAAACTCACAGGGATAAAAAGTTGTAAAAAAAAGATAATTTATGGGATAGTTCAAGCTAGGAACGGTAACTAACCGTCATCCAGTCCCTTAACTCATCGTCCTACCCGACACCCCCCCGACTTCCAATCTGATCGAAGGGCAATTCCGTGACACGTATCACGAAGTCTTCCATGAAGTCTGACGGTTTCGAGCCTGGGCAGGTCTTCCATGATGCGGACGGCAAGCGCCGCCGCTCACTGCTGCTGTTGGCCATCGTGCTCGTGCTGCTGCTGAGTGCTGCCTCACCGGTTCTGATGAACCTGAGCATGGCCTCCGTATCTGCGACGCCGATGCTGGCAGCTGAGCTCGATGAAAGTCAGAAGCCTGGCTTCCCGCGCCAAGTGGCTACCAGCCGGTCCGTGCCGCTCATCGGCGATACGGCCCATGGAGTTCTGACGCGCGTGGCGCGTGTCGTCAGAGCTGACGGACGCACCATGCTGCGTGATCCGTTCAGTGTCCAGATCTGGCGTGACGCTACCCCTGACGAGGTTGCCATCATCAAGGATGCCTCGTATGCCATGGAGCGGTTCGGCCGTCCGGCAGACAAGCAGCTGATGCTGACGTTCGACGACGGCCCCCACCCCGTGAACACGCCTGAGATCCTCGACGTGCTCAAGGAATACGGAGTGCCGGCAACGTTCTTCACTATCGGTGCGAATGTCGCCCGGGAGCCTGGTCTTGTGCAGCGCGAGCTGGCCGAAGGCCACATGATTGCCGGACACACCATGGATCACACACCTGACTTCTATGGTCAGAGTGACGAGGTGAACCGCAGGCAACTGTTGCAAGCGCAGCAGATGATCCGTTCGGCGGCCAACTATGAGTCGTCCGTCTGGCGGATTCCCGAAAGCCAGGCTGAACTCAAGCCGCTGGCAGTACTGACCGGCCAGCAGCTGGGATTCATTCAGGCCGACTTCGACATCGACACCTATGACTGGGAGGTCGAAGCGCAGCACCCGGGTGCCGTGCTAGATACTCCAAAGCTGGACGGCCAAGGTCACGTCATCGTTATGCACGATGGCGGCGGCAACCGTTCGTCGACAGCGGATATGCTTCGCCGGCTGATCATCGAAGCCCGTGCCCAAGGGTACAGCTTCACGACCATGTCGTCATTGCTGCCGGAACAGTATCGGCCGTTGATGGCCTCCAAGGTCTCGACCGATGATCTGATGGCGTTCGAAGGCTACCGTCTGATGAATGTTCTGCCGGTAGCTGTCATCCGCTACGTCACGCTCGTCGGTGCGGTCCTGTTCGTGGTGTCGACTATGACGTTCACTCTGTCGGCACTGATCCACGAGCGCAAGGCCCGCAAGCGACGATTCGACGGCAGCTACCAACCGCTAACCAGCGTGATCGTACCGGTCTTCAACGAGGGCAAGATCATCGTTGCTACGCTCAGTTCACTGGTCAGGCGGACCTATCGGAATATCGAAGTCATCGTCATCGATGATGGCTCGACCGATGGGACAGCCCGTCTGGCGCAAGAATTCGCCGATCGCACGCCGAACATCAACATCAGAGTGTATCGGCAGGCCAACCAAGGCAAGGCGGTGGCGCTTAACCACGGTATCAGCCGTGCGCAGGGCGACATCATCATCACCATGGACGGCGACACGCTGTTCCAGCCGCAGACCGTCGCCCGGCTCGTCCGTCATTTCGCCGACCCGTCGGTCGGAGTCGTCGGTGGGCATGTACGTGTCGGCAACCGTGGTCGAAGGCTGCTCACTTGGTGGCAGAGCGCCGAGTACTTGGTCGGCATCTGTCTGAACCGGGCGGCCGACAGCCTGCTCGGTACGATTTCGGTGACGCCTGGCGCGTGCTCGGCCTACCGCCGTCAGGCGCTGTGCGACTCCGGACTGTTCAGTACCCGTACCCGGGCTGAAGACGCCGACATGACGTTGTCCATCCGTGAGCTGGGTTATACGGCCAGACAGGAGAATCGTGCGATAGCGATCACTGAAGTGCCGGTCACAGTCCAGGCGCTATACAAGCAGCGTTTGCGCTGGGTGTTCGGTTACTTTCAGGTGTTGTACGTCCACCGTAGGCAGTTGGTCCGACCGGTCACGATGGCGCTCGGAGCGGCTCTGTGGTACAACGTGGTCTCATTGGCTATCACGGTAGTATTCATGCCGATGCTGTTGGCCTCGTTGGCTATGCAGCTGTACCGTGGTTTCTGGGAAGGTCCAGCAATCGTGCTGGGTATCATCCTGGCTGTCCACGCGATCCAGTTGTCCATGGCGCTGGTGATGTCCGGAGAAAGTTGGCGCCATGCGCTACTGATCCCAGTATTCCAGCTGGTGTCTGAGCCGCTGAGGATGGCGGTGCTGTACTCCTCGTTGTTCTTCTGCGTGGTAGGTATCGGCATGGCGTTCAGCTGGAATAAGGATGACAGGGAAGGGGCTATGGCCATACCGGTCCTGGCAGAGGCTACGGCAATCCCGTAACCATTGCCCACGGGGCATGCGTCGT
>JALQUD010000059.1 GCA_023268595.1 Candidatus Saccharimonadia bacterium | reverse complement strand
ATCAAGCTGCTCATACTCCAAAGTGATGCCAAAGCGACCAACAAGCCAATCAACCAATGCCCGGGCCTGATAGTAGGCCGCCCCACCGGCATGCTTTTCGTCGGCAGTAAACACAGCTTCAAGTACGGTCCGCTCACCTGGCAGGCCTGCCTCGTCAGTATCGGTCACATCGTGCGTCCGGCCGATCTCGTAGAGCATGAATTGGTCATGGCCAAGTTTGACGTTGGGCCGGACCTTATCAAGCAGGCTTGGCAGCAAGCTGAGCCGGTAATATTGCAGGTCGGGACTCAAGGCGTTGCTGAGCTTGTATGCCCGCGCAGCATCCTGGCCGGCCTTATCGAACAGGTCACCATGTACGAAGCTGTACGACAAGACTTCGTTGGCGCCGGCACAGGCGAGCTCATCCCGCAGACGCTGTTTCAGGTCGATCATGGCATTACGCACCACCGGTCGGGCCGGTCGTTGCGGCAGTTCGATCGGTAGCTTGTCAAAACCGTACAACCGGCCGACTTCTTCGACGATATCCTCGGCAATCTCGATGTCCGTACGCCAGAACGGTGCGGTAGCGGTCAGCGAACTGCCATCCATCACGACATCGAACTCAACATTGGTCAGTAACTGGGCTATAGCCTCCGAAGTCAAAGCAAGCCCCAGCCGCTCATTGATAAAACCGGACGTCACCGTCACAGGAGGGTGAATCGAGTTTCGCGCCAGAAGCTCGGTACTAAGATGATTGTCGTCGACCAGCGGACTGGCGACAGTGCCACCGGCGATATCCATGACATCATGGACCATCTTGGCAAGCACGGTCCGGGTCTGCAATGGAGATTGGCCCTTGTTGAAACGCGTTACGGCATCGGTGAACAGACCATGGGACATACTGGTCCGGCGGACTGAATACATGTCAAAGTTCGCCGCCTCGATGATGATGTTGCGAGTCGTGTCGTCGACTTCCGTGTCGGCACCACCCATGATGCCGCCGACACCGATCAGCTGTTTGTCGCTGGCGATCATTATGGCCTCGGCACGCGGCTCGACGGTCTTACCGTTCAATAGCGCGATCTGCTCGCCTGGCTCCGGATGGCGGACCACGATCGATGCAGCCTCTCCATCGCTCAGAGCCTTCACCTTGTCATAGTCATAGGCGTGCAGCGGCTGGCCAGTCAGTAGCATCAAATAGTTCGTCAAGTCGACCACGTTGTTGATCGGACGCAAACCGACCTTGCTCAGCTCAACCTGGAGCCAGACCGGGCTCGGCGCCACAGTGACATCAGCCATGCTTATGGCCGTGAAGCGCGGCACGAGCTGCGGTATCTCATTGCGGACCGTCAGGGGCAATGACGTCGGTACCTGGGCTGGCACAGCAGCATCACTGCGGTACCAGTCGGGGCTTTTGAACGCCATATCCTGGATGCCGGCGATTTCACGGCATATGCCAAGCAGACCGAAACAATCGGGACGATGCGTGAACATCTTGTTCTCTATATCGAATATGACATCGTCGGCCAGACCGAAATGCGCTGCGAAGTCGGTACCGGGCGCGATCTGCTCATCGATTTCCAAGATGCCCTCATGGCTGTCGCCGATGGACAGCTCACGTGGGCTGGCGAGCATACCATTGCTGACCACCCCGCGGAGCGGACGCGCCGATAGCTCAAAAGGTTCGCTCGCATAGCTTTCCGGCACCACCGTACCCGGCGGCAACCATGCGACGAGCAGGCCTTCGCGCACGTTGGGCGCACCACAGACGACCTGGACGTAGCCATCCTCGTCACGGTCCACACCTTGCACGACACCGCCGTCATCCAGCAGGCAGACGTGCAGCCGGTCGGCGTCCGGATGGTCCTGGCAGCTGACGACCCGGGCGATGACGATTCCTTTATAATAAGCCCCGATCGATGTCGTCTCCTCGATAGCACCCAGCTGGGCACCGATGCGGACAGCCAAGGCATCAGCGCCATGCGGCGCAGGTTCATCGCTCCACTTATAACGCTGCTGATAGCTGCGGATGGTATTCAGGCTAACTTTCATGCTTGTGTTCCTGTACGCTGAAATGTTTTAGGTATTCGGGGATGTCGTCGCTGGCACCGCTGACCTCATCGGCTATCCCGTCGGCCAGTCGTTCCAGCTTTAAGAAAACCGACGGTTCGACATTCAGGGTCTGCGTCTTGCTAGCCATGATCAGCGTGTTACGGATGCCGTACACATCACGCATCGCCAGGCCGTAATAATAAGTCTTGTCACGCGGGTCGAGCGATCCGGCAGCCTCGGCCAGATCGCAGGTCAAATCAAACGAGCGGTCGCGCAGCTTGGGTTCCATACCGTATTCCTCGTCTTCGGTGAACTCCGGTAATTGGTCATACGCATAGAGCATGATCTCGCTGGCCATGCGCCACAACTGGTTATCCTCAAGCTTGGTCATACGGATAGGTTTCTTCATTTGAACTGCCTCAGAAAGTCAAGTTTGCCGCCCATGAAGTGGCGGATGTCCTCGATACCGTATTTCATCATCACCAAGCGTTCGATGCCACCGCCCCAGGCAAAACCGGTGTATACGTTCGGATCGATACCGGCCATTTTCAGGACGTTCGGGTGGATCATGCCGCAACCGAGGATTTCGATCCAGCCGGTCTGGCTACAGATCGAACAGCCCTGCTTGTCACAGAACGGGCAGCTCATGGAGAACTCAAAACTCGGCTCCGTGAACGGGAAATAGAATGGCTGGGTAGAGATGTCCAGCGGCTTTTCATAGTATGCCTCCAGAAACGTCTTGAGCGTGGCGATCAGCATGCCGGCATGGACGCCCTTACCGACGTACACGCCCTCGTACTGGTGGAACGTATGCTCATGACGGGCGTCAAGGTCCTCGTTGCGGAAGACACGGTCCGGCACGACCACCGCGATCGGCTTACCGGCTTCCAGGTCGGCTTTATACTTGGTCAGTACGCGGTTCTGCATGGTGCTGGTGTGGGCCGGTGCGATCAACCGCTTGGCCTCCTGGCCTTCCGGGCCGCCGTTAGCGACCTGCTCGGTCATGAAGGTATCGTAGTCGTCACGGGCCGGATGGCCTTCCGGGAAGTTGAGGCTGGCGAACATGTGGTAATCGTCGTCAATCTCGCGGGATTCTTCGGCCACGAAACCCATACCGCCCAGGATGTCGATGATCTTCTGGCGTTCACGCATCAGGGGATGCTGGCTACCCTGTTCGGCCGGCAACAGGCGCGGCCGGTCGGCCGGACTGACATTGGCGTCGAACGGCGCCGTCACATCGATCACAGGCAGGGCTTCGGCTTGCTCCTGGTGGGCGGCGACCAAACCCTCCAGCTCCTGTTTGAGCTGGTTGATCTCTTTACCGAATGCAGCCCGCTGCTCGTTAGGAAGCGTTGGGATTTCTGAATAGAGCGCTTTGAGCTCGACCGCTTTGAGGATGTCCTGTTTGACTTTGAGCGACTCAAAGCGCGACCGGAGGGTCTCAGCTGCGGCGGCGATACTGGGATTCTGATAGTTCATTACCAGCTAGTATACCACCGGCGTACGTCTTATAACAGATTGCGGCAATCGGCTCAGTCGCGGCCGGATTCCATCATGTCGACCCATTCGAGTGCCGCCGAACCGGCATGTTCGACGATAAGGCGATAACGCAGGTCACCCTGCTCATACGGATCAAAGGCTTCGCCGCTTATCGGTCGTGGATGCGTGTTCTCATAGACGGCATCAGCCGCTTCGCCCGATAAGGGCTTGAACGGCACGATCGGCGCCACGTACAACACGGTACCTTGCTCCGGATCGGTCAGTAATGAACCGGGCCCGTTCGTCAGCCGGCCGACGAAATTACGGCCGGTATGCTTCCAGTCACCGCCCTCTTCCGGCGGAATCCGCTCCTGAAGTTCAACCGAGACCACATCGTCAAGCCTAAACGGTCGCGGCGTCTCAAACGCGGCCATTTCCGGGCTAATTCGTTCTGTCATATTTACCTTTAACTTTACGTCGCTACCAGTGCCCCGTCAAACCGCTTAAGCTGTAAAAACCACCGCTGTGAAACCACCATTTACCATGCTATAATTATGGTTTATGGCAAACTTCTCATTTGATATCGTCAGCGAATACGACAAGGCCGAGATGAACAACGTGCTCGACCAGACACAGCGTGAAATCACTAACCGTTACGACTTCAAAGGCACCCCTGCCGCCATCGATTGGCTGGCCGTCGGCAAGGATGACAAGGCCGGCTTTAGCATTACCGGCAACGGTGAGTGGCAGATTGACGCCATCCTTGATATCGTGCGCAAGAAACTAGCTACTCGCGGCCAGGACCAGCGCGTCCTCGACACCACGAAAGAGCTCACGGAAAGCAACCTGAAAGCCACTAAGGAAGTCCCGTTCAAGCAAGGTCTGGACCAGGACAAAGCCAAGCGTATCACCAAGCTGTTACGCGAAGATTTCCCGAAGGTCAAAGCGCTCATCCAAGGGGACGCGGTCAGGGTTACCAGCAACAGCAAGGATGACCTACAGGCTGTCATCCAACTGCTCAAGGCCAGTGATTTCGACTTTCCGCTGAGCTTCATCAACTATCGCTGATGCATACCACGCGGTGATAGCCGGTCGTCGGTACGGATGCGTTATACTACAAGCATGAGCGTGTCCTCTAATAAATCATCCGGTACGTCTTCGGATAAGCGATTGTTCGACCAGGCGGTAGCCGTACTGAAGTCCAACGACCGTGGCCATTACGTGGCACCGGCCAAAGACCTGTATCCACATCAATGGTTATGGGACAGTTGCTTCACGGCTATAGGGCTGCGTCATCTGGACATCGACCGGGCACAGCTGGAGCTGACCAGTCTGCTACGTGGCCAGTGGCGGAATGGCATGGTACCCCACATGCTCTTTGAGTCGGACGGGTATATGCAACGCGACTGGGGCGTCTGGAAGAGCGAGCTCAATCCCAACGCACCCGACGAGATCGCCACCAGCGGCATTACCCAGCCGCCGATGCTTGCCGAAGCGGTGGTCCGCATCGGCCAGAAGCTTAGCCTGCCGGAACGACGCACCTGGTACAAACAGATGTACCCACATCTGCTAGCCTACCATCACTGGCTCTATGCGGAGCGTGATCCGCATGATGAAGGCCTGGTCTTGTTGATACACCCTTGGGAATCGGGACTTGATAATACGCCACCGTGGATGGCGGAACTGCATCAGCATCAGCTGCCAGGCTGGATCAGATTGCTGCAGACACTTCACCTGGATCCATTGATCGGCCTGTTCCGGACCGATACGCGGTTCGTAGCCCGTGCCGAGCGGCTGACCAACGTCGAAGCCCTGGTCATGTACTCCACCCAGCGGCGGCTCAGGCGCAAACGCTATGATATCAACGCCATCCTCAGCCGCTCGATGTTCACCATCGAGGACCTGGCCTTCAACTGCATCCTGATCCGAGCCAACGAGCATCTGGAACACATCGCCAAGACCATCCGCCAGGAGATTCCCGCCAAGCTGACCGCCCACATGCATAAATCGCGCAAGGCGCTCGAACAGCTGTGGGACCCGTACGGCCGTCAGTATTATTCACGGAACTTCGGCAGCCACCAGCTACTCAAGGAGACTTCGATCGCCACGCTACTACCACTGTACGCAGGCTGCATCACCAAGGAGCGCGCCGCCGTCCTGGTGGAGATGCTTGAGAATGAATCACAGTTCGGTTCGGCATACCCGATTCCAAGCGTGCCATTGGATTCGCCCTATTTTGACGGCAAGCGGTACTGGCAAGGTCCGACGTGGGTCAATATGACCTGGCTGGTAATAGACGGGCTTGAGCGATACGGATACAAAGACCACGCCGGCGCGTTGCGCGACAGCGTCATCGACATGGCCAAACAGCAGGGCATCGCCGAATATTATGGTCCGGAGACCGGCGAGCCTCTTGGGGCCGACGATTTCTCCTGGACGGCCGCGCTTGTCATCGACATGCTTCGCAAAGGCAAATAAGAAAGACCGCCCTAAGAGCGGTCTTTTCGTTCTGGCAGGATGAGCCGCAGCCGGTCAGGCCTTACCACCCTGGTTACGGATATGTTTGGACGTGACCGATCCGTCGTCATCGATTTCGTACACCACCACTTCACCGGTGCCGATCTCCAGTTCATGCACTTTGTCATCGGCGACTTGGTCAAGATGCTTCATCAGCGCCCGTAGCGAGTTGCCATGGGCGGCTACGATGACGTTGCGTCCGGCTTTCAGGTCGTGCAGGATATGCTCCTCGTAATACG
>JALQUD010000058.1 GCA_023268595.1 Candidatus Saccharimonadia bacterium | reverse complement strand
TCACTCAAGGCCACGACGGCACATGGCTTGCCGGCATAATCTTTGGCCAGCAGTTCGGCGAGCATGCGGCCTGCCTGGGTACGGCTGGTGAAATAGCGGGAGCTCACCGTTGGGCACTCCCACGCACCGGTGCATGCGGCTCATGTGTGACGATTATCATAGGTTATGCCCAGTATATCACCGTGAGCATAAGCGCGTCGATGTCAGTGCTGATGTTAGCCGATCGTCCGGAGCAGATAAAAACGCTCAAGGTTACCTTTGGCACCAGCTACGTCAGAATCGGCTTTATCGACCACGATGAACGACTGGCGGGCCCAGACTTCGAAGTCCTTGAGGATATCACGCCGCATCCGGTCGTTCTTGATCACACCCTTGTGCTTGAGCGAACTGGCGGCCGCCTCGAACTGCGGCTTGACCATCATCACCAGACGGGTCTGTGGATTACAAAGCGTTGCGATATGAGGCAATAATTCGCGTAAAGAGATGAATGACACGTCGGCGACGACCACGTCTATCCGTTCGTCGGTAGTGAAGTTGCGGATATCAGTCTGCTCATGCAGTTCGATGCGGGCATCGGTACGGAGCGACGGGTGCAGCTGGTTGGTGCCGATTTCTACCGCGAACACTTTGCTGGCACCATGCCGCAAAGCGTATTCCGTGAAGCCGCCGGTCGAGCTGCCCACGTCCAACACGGTCTTGCCCGCAAAGTCCACGCCTAACGTCTTGGCGACAGATGCCAGTTTGAGCGCGGCCCGCGACACATACTGCTCGGTGGCCATCAATGTCACGTCAATGTCAGCGGCTACCATCTGCCCTGGCTTGGTGGCGGCTTTACCCGCCACCAACACCTGGCCAAGCTTGATATAGCTCTCGGCCTGGCTGCGCGACGCCACCATGCCCCGCTGGGCCATCAGCTGGTCGAGCCGCATCTTAGTCTGACTTTCACTCATGACTTTTCCCGACTTTTCACACCCAGCGCAAACCGCTGCACCACCTCGCATTGCCGCTCGTCAGCCATGCGCACCAGATACATGTCGGCCACTGCTATGACATCACCTTCGTGGCGGCGTGCATTCGCGTGGTGCGTGACGTGCGCCCGGTATTCATCACCCATCCATAGCTCGTTGACGAACGACGACTGAGGCTGTGACAGTACGGCTTCACATAACTGCTTATGTAATGCTTGAAATGGCTTCTGGTCGGCTATGATGTTGACCTTGGTGTCACCATCGGCGCCAAACATCTCCTCGGAACCGACCGTAACCTTGAACGGCGCTGTCCTGGCCGCGATATCATCAACAGTCCGCTCTAATAAGCCAATATCAGGCACATCGAACCACTTGGCCAATGTGACGTGGAGTGGCCAATCGTTGCGCGAGCGGTCAAACCGATAGCCTATGGCCTGCGGTTCAAGCATGCTGACCAGTATGTGGTCGTGGCGTTTGATGTCGCTCATATGCAGTCCATTGATAAGTCGGCGATTATACGCTTAAGCCGCCCAGATAGCCAACCCACCGAGGGCGGCAACGATACCTACGCCCCATAGGAGTTCACTCGTCTTCGGTTTCTCGTAATTATTAGCCAAACCTATTCCTTCACGCGCTCACGGTAGGCGCCGGTGGCAGTGTCGACCGATATCAGATCGTTCTGCTTGATGAACGCCGGGACTTTGACGGTGATGCCGGTTTCCAGCTCAGCATCCTTCATGACGTTGCTCGTCGTGTCGCCCTTCACCACGTCTTCGGTGTACACCACGCGCAGCGGCACGTTCTTGGGTAGCTCAACGTTGATCGGGCGGTCGCCAAAGAACTGCAGAGTGACTTTGTCGCCTTCCTTGAGGTAGCCGTTACCGTCAGCCATCAGCTCGGCGTTGATCTCGAACTGCTCGAAAGTCTCTTCGTTCATGAAGAACCAGGTGGCGCCGTCGTTATAAAGGTATTGGACGGTCTGCAGGCTGATGTCGGCCGATTCGATGGACTCGTTACCCTTGAAGGTTTTTTCCAGGACTTTGCCGTCAGTCAGACTCTTGATACGGACGTTGACGATCGAGCCGCCACGGCCCATGACCTTCTGGTTGTACTCAACGACACGGTACGGTGTACCATCCATCTGGAACACCTGTCCTTTTTTGAGATCGGTCACTCCTAATGCCATGTTTCACTCCTTGTGTGCCAGTTAACAGATAAGCGCAGCTTGTCGGATGTTTTCCACTGCTTGATACGTAACCGATATTATAACATATTTCTACGCGGCAACGATTGGCTGATACCGCCGATATCTTAGTAACCCGGCAATGACCGGCTGTCGCGGCGCAGATCTTCGTATTCGTCTTCGAGGTTCGCCGTGTCGGATGGCGTCATAGCCTCGGGATGCTCTTTAAGCCGCTCCAGGTTCTGTTGCATGCGCTTGATCTGGTCCTCGATGCTACGCGGCGGACGGTCGCTTTCGATGGTTTCCAGCACATCGCGGGCCGATTTCATCACCTGGGCCGCGGCCTGGTGGCTGCGGTCGTCGACCATGGCATTGGTGCGATGCATCAGCTTGTCGGCCTGCTTATGAATTTCTTTGTACTCACTCTTCATAGTTGACTCCCCTGTTCGCCAGCAATGCCAGCATCTCTTCTAATAACGCGTTGGCGGTCTGCGGATCGAGCGCACCGTCATCTTTGGCGGCTTCAAGCGCCTTTTCTACTACTTCGCCGCGCATGGTGACATCTTCCAGACCGGCCATATTATCCTGATACACGAGCGCCAACTGTGCGACACCCCTCTGGATCGTCTGGATATGCTGTAATGACACCTGCTGCTGTTGACTAAGCTGCACGCCACGCTGTATCGCGGCCGTATACGGTGCCCTAAGCTGCTGGACCTTCTGCATGAAGTCACGGAGCATCTGATTCGTGTCCATCGGTACGTCTCCTTATTTCAACCTGTCTATGAGTTCGTCCAGCTGTGCCGATATCTGCGCGATCTCGACAGGGCTCAACAACTCATATTCGCTCGCCTTCAAAAGGCTGGCACGCAGCTTTTCCAGTGATTCGATGGCCGGCGGCAGGGTTTTGGCCTGCATGCGCACATCCTCCTCGTTGGCAGACGCCTCGTAGTCGTGCATGCGATCAACTGCTGCACGCATACTACGCTTAAGCGTCTCGTATGAGCGCCAGGCCGCCGAAGTCGTCTCGGGACGGTCGGTTATCGCCAACCGCTTGATAGTGAAATCAAGCTGCCGGATCTGCTGGTACGGGGAAGTCTGGGCCATACCTCCAGTATACCGGTTGGCTCAAAAAAAGAAGATGCCCCCTAAGGGACATCTTCCATGTGTTCCGCAGACTTGGTCGTACAACTTCACCACGGACCAGCTGTCGCGCACCTAGTTGTTGGCGACGAACGGCAACAGGGCCAGGTGGCGGGCACGCTTGATGCTGGCGCTCAGCTGACGTTGCTGGCTTTCGTTCAGACCGGTCTTCTTGCGGGTTTCGATCTGACCGTACACGTTCACGTAGCTCTGCAAGGTCTTGAAGTCCTTGTAGTCGAAGTACGGAACGTCCGTCTTGTGCTTGAAAATCTTTGCCATTATATGGTTCTCCTAAAACTTATGGTTGTCTCAGGACTAGAAAGGAATGTCGTCCAGGTTGATCGGTTCATCGCTGATATCCTCGATGGCCGCATCGTCCTTCTTAGACTTGGCGCTCGGAGTGGGCTTGCTGGCTCTGGCGGGAGCTCCCTCGTCGTCGTCACGGGCGTTGTCGCCAGGACCGCCAAGGAAGGTCACGTCATTGGCGTTGACTTCCACCTTGCTGCGCTTCTGGCCGTCCTGCTCCCAACTACGGGATTGGAGCCGGCCATTGACCAGGCAGGGCCGGCCTTTGGTCAGGTACTGGCCGACGCGTTCGCCAAGCGGCCCCCAGGCTACGATGTCGACGTAGTCGGTTACTTCCGTCCAGTTACCGTCGGTAGCTTTGTAACTGCGGTTCAGCGCCAAGCTGAAGCTGCAGACACTCTGGCCATTCGGGGTCTGCCGCAACTCCGGGTCGCGAGTCAGATTACCCATCAGGATTACTTGGTTGAAGCTGCGTGCCATAAGGCCCTCCTTGTAGGAAACTATGTCCTGTTAGCGTTATCTAGTCCTTAAAGTACGTGCCGTCGTTACGGCTGTCAAATATGAAGTGCTATGTATGTAACACAGACGTTACATGGCTTGCACAAAATCTGCTTAGGCTTTTTCTTCGCCGGCAGCCTTGCGGGCTTCGGCCTTCTTGGCCTTTTCTTCGCGCAGGGCTTCCGCCTTGGCAATCTTCTTGAGGTCAGGGCGAACAATTAGGAAGCGGATGACTTCGTCGGTGATGTTCAACAGGCCTTCGATCTTACGGACGGCCTCACCAGGCATTTCAACGGTGTAGAACACGTACACGGCGTGCTCTTGGCGCTGAATCGGGTAAGCCAGCTTGCGGCGGCCCCAGTTGTCGACGTTGGTGACGGTCGCACCGTTGTCAGTGAAGATCTTCTCGATCTTGGTAGTTGCTTTCTCGAGGTCGATCTCGAGGTCCGGGTGGTATAACACGCCGATTTCGTATTGGTTCATACTAAACCAGTACTCCTTCCTATGGTCTCTGGCCGATTCCGTAACCCGCCGAATGTAAGTCAGCGAGTCGGAATGAGCAGAAATGAGTTAATAGTGGGTCTCATTATACAGGCCTCACCTCTGTTAGTCAATGAGCCGGCATTCCCTGCTGGGTATCAATTTGACCCGACGACGTTGAATTCAGTCTCGGGCCGGTTCTCAACACCCTGGAGCGGGGCGACCAGCTTATACTTGCCAGCGGTCGTGAACAGGTTATCCCAGTAGACATAGGTGGCCGAGGCTGAGCCGCCGTTCGGCTTGATGGAGTACTGCCGTGGCTCGCCGTCGCACTTGGAATCGTAATCGACTTTGTCGTGGATGCGCTGCCACTGGCCGTCCACCTGCCGGTAGACTTCAAGCGGTTCGGCCGGACAATTGTTAGCCACGCTGATAGTAGCAGGCGTGTCGTTGGTTATGGTGAAGCGCACGGTGTCGCCGGTGTGATAGACGGCCTTGTCGGTCGTCAGTCTGATGTCACCCTGTAACGTCGTCTCGGCGAACAGACTGCTATTGAGCTGGAATCCGATACCGGCCAGCGCCACGAATGCCAACGCATACGGAGCCGCCAGCTTGTACCTGAACCCCTGCCATTTTGATACGCGCGGACGCCTGATCATATCTTCTTATTCCCTCCACTGATAGTATGTGCCCGGCGCAGACGGGCAGCGATGGAAACCGCTACCACCACGCCACCCAGGATCCACAGGAAACGCCAGAAGCCCGACTTCAGGTCGGTGCCGCTAAACAGTCCGTGCAGAAAAACCATCACCAGGATCCCGTAGCTCATGAAATGTATTAGTTTCCACGGCCGTGGTCTGGATTGCATCCAGAACAATGAGCTGATGATGACGGCGATGATAGCGTAGAACGCGATGACGCCAAGGGCTATCCATAACGAACCGAGGTTCATGCCGCCGAGCTTGACCGGCTGGTAATCGGTCGCGAATGGTACCAGCACGTCTATGAGCGAGAAGCCGACGAACTTATCGAACAGCAGCACGACGATGTGTACAAGGGTCAAAACGCCGAAGGACAAGCCGATGGCCCGGTGGATAGCCCAGGCCGGCAACGGCTCCAGGATACGGTATGTCATGCCGGTCAGTAGGCCCACACCGGACAGTATGAGCAGCACTAGCAGGATAGCCGCCAGCATACCGGACGAGCGGGCGACGTACCAGGACCACGAACTGGCTAGCTTCTTACTTGCAGTCTCGCTGAGCGCCACATTAGTAAGTGGCAGCACGGCCGTAGACTGCGCAGGGGCGGCCATGGCTATCGACTGCAGTCCGGTAGCAAGTATGAACGCCGTGGCAAGCGTCGCGATTATCCGCTTAATCATTACCATTATGATACCTTATTGCGTGAAATTCGCCACCTTAGTAGGTAGTTATACCGTCGCCCCAAAGTTCCAGAGGGTCCGACGCATCGCCCTGCCACGCCGCAGCCCTGATGCCATCGTTGGACGCCACCAGGCCCGGTGCCGCCTTACGGCCGACGATAAGCACACTGGTAGCCAGCACATCGGCCAGCAATAGCGAATGTCCATGTATGATTGCCAACTCAAGGTCGGTGTCGGCTGCCTTACCGCTCCGTGGGTCGATTATATGATGCCACGCCCCGCCACTGTGCTTGCCCTTCCGGTAGCGCGTTGACGATGTAGCCACCGCCCACGGAC
>JALQUD010000057.1 GCA_023268595.1 Candidatus Saccharimonadia bacterium | reverse complement strand
AAATACCAACTCCAGGCTTATGATCGCCAGAAAGCCGCCCAAAGCCGGCAGATAGCCTAATCGCTCCGGATACATGCGCTCTGGCAGCTGGCATTTTCGCATCAGCCATGTCAGCGGTATGGCCGCGTTGGCGAACGGGTTGACGTAGCGCCACAGATTGCCGAACAGGACCGACAGATACACGCCACCGACAAGCAGCAGCACCCAGAAATAGGTGACTGCCAGGTTGGCGGCCGCCTGCTGAGGACCAAGGAAACCGGCTGCTATGACAAGCCATGCCGTCATACCACTGACTATCCGTACGGCATACGTAAGCCAGGCCGGGACGACGAACAACCGCCGAGGTCCTGATACGCGTGGACGCGAATCATACATCAACCCAAGCGCCACGAACGACAGCACGACCGCCGCCACGCCGCCATAAACGAACAGCCAGAGCGGCAACGGCAAGCCGAAGTCCTGACCGAACGCATGCGCCAGGATGCCAGCCGGCAGCCACGACAACGTCGGCACTAAGGCTGGACCTCCAGGACGAAGACCTGCTGCTTGCTGCCGTGAAGCTCGGCCTCGAACTGACCGGTCTTATCGGCAGTGAAGCTTATGGTGCCGGTCTTGCCGGGCTCCAGCTCTATCTCCTTGTCATAGCCGTGCAGATGGAACTCTTGCGGCTTGTCGGAGACTACGTTCACCGTCACTTGGTCGCCCTTGGTCACTTTGAGCGATGTCTGGCCTTTGGTGACTTTGCCGTCCGTCAACTCAAAGTCGAAGACCTGTTTATGTGCCTGGTTGCCTGTCGACTGGTCAGACGTCACCTTCGTCGTCGACGTCTGTGCGGCCGGTTGTGGCCGCAGCAGCATGAACGCGCCGACCAGAACCGCCACGGTCGCTATTACCGCCAGTACTTTAAACTTGATTCCCATACCACCGACTCCCTCTACTGCTTACTGCATATAATAACAAAAAGCGGCGAAATACCGCCGCTTAGGTGCATATCATCATATGGTCGGGGTGAGAGGACTTGAACCTCCGACCTCGTCGTCCCGAACGACGCGCGCTAGCCGACTGCGCCACACCCCGATGACCTGGATGACCGTTAGGTTATCAGACCCGGTTATAATACCAGATAATTGCCTCGTATTCTACGTTTTAGTAGCCGTTAGCGACAGAAGTCAGCTTGACTACTAACCGGTGGAGCGTTTCACGCTCACGGTCATCCAACCGCGCACAACCCAGCACTTCCGGCAGCTCTTTGAGAGCCTTTGATAATACCGTCTTGCCACGAGGTGTCAGCACCAGCAGCTTGACGCGCCGGTCTTCGGGATTATCCTGGCGGATGACCAGTTGCAAGGCGGTCAGCCGGTCGACGATGCCGGTGGCATTCGAAGCGTCGCAGTGCAGCTTCCGGGCGATCCGGCCCATGGTAGCCCCTTTTTCCGCCTGGTCAGCGATAGTGCGCAATGCGCCGAACTGGATAGGTGTCAGACCATGCTTGTCGGCGATCCGTGCCGTATGGGCTTTGAAGAATTGCAGCAGCGACCAGAGGTCTTCACAGGTCTTTGCCGGTGCCGGAGCTTGATCGTCGCCACTTGTCATATACTCATGGTACTCCATCTTTATTGTTATTTTCAATAGTTGACACTATCAAATATCTGCATATACTACCATTCAGTCTTACCAGTAACCGGCACCAACGAAGGCGCCCATCGACAAGGAGTCTCCCTATGATAGAAAAAGTCAGACATAAAGGTTTGGCGTTAGCCATATTGGCTGCAGCCCAGTTCATGGTGGTACTTGACGCCACCATCGTTAACGTAGCCCTGCCCGCCGTCCAGAAGGCCCTCGGCTTCACGAGCGATGCACAGCTGCAGTGGGTCGTTACCGCCTACGCCCTGGCCTTCGGCGGCTTCTTGCTGCTGGGCGGCCGTCTGGCAGATCTGTTCGGACGCCGTAAGCTGTTCTTTGCCGGCGTCATCATCTTCGCGCTGTCCTCACTGGCCGCCGGTTTCGCCCAGGACCCGACCCAGATGATCATCTTCCGAGCCCTCCAGGGCCTTGGTGGCGCCTTCCTGTCACCGGCCGCCATGTCGCTGATCCTGACCATCTTCACCGAAGCCAAGGAGCGTAACCGCGCGCTAGGCGTCTGGGGTATGGTGGCAGCCGGCGGTGGTGCCGTCGGCCTGCTACTGGGCGGCGTACTTACGCAATACGTTGATTGGCGCTGGATCTTCTTCATCAACGTACCGATCGGCCTGGCCGTCGTGTTGGCGGCCCGGGCGTATGTGCCGGCCAGCCTGCCGCGTGAACGTGAGCGCGTCGACATCCTGGGCGCAGTCACTATTACCGGCAGCCTGATGGCGCTGGTCTATGCCCTGGCGCAGGCAGCCGAGAAAGGCTGGGGTGCCGGCATCACTTTGGCATCGTTCGCCGCGGCGATCATCCTCATGGCAGTCTTCATCATCAATGAACTGCGCATCAAGCACCCACTGATCCGCCTGAGCATCTTCAGGCAGCGTAACGTCAGTGGCGCCAGTATCATGCAGCTGCTCATGCCGGCAGCCATGTTCGGATTCTTCTTCTACATGTCCATCTACATGCAGCAGATCCTGGGATACTCCCCGGTCAAGACCGGCCTGGCTAACCTACCCTTCACCATGACCATCATGACCGTGGCCGGCGTGCTGTCCAGCCGCGCACACAAACTGAATCCCAAGATCGTGCTATCGATAGCTCCGTTGTTGGTCACGGCCGGCCTGCTCTACTTTAGCCGTCTGCCGGTGGATGCCCATTATGTGACCGATATCCTGCCCGGTATCATCCTGATGGCCGCCGGTATGGCTTCGGTATTCGTGACGGCCACCATCGCCGCCACCAACGGCGTCGCCCACAACGAGAGCGGCCTGGTATCCGGTCTGCTCAACACTGGCCAGCAGATCGGTGGTGCCATCGGACTTGCCGCGCTGACGGTAGTGTCGACCGCCGCGACCAAAGACTATATGGCCAGCCATATGCCAGCCACGGCACGGACGATGGCCGAAGGTATGGTCACCGGTTTCCACCACGGTTTCGTCCTGGCCGCAGGTTTCGCAGTGCTGTCCAGCCTGGTCGCCATCACGGTCTTTAAGATCAAGCCTTTCAAGGATGATGATCTAACCCCGGACGAAAGACGCGCCCTACAGAGCGAAGAGTCGATGCCCTTGCCTGGCGCCTGAGCGGCTTACTGCCACGACAAAAGACCCCCGCATCGCGAGGGTCTTTTTCTTTTGGTATATCAGCGGGATGCTTGCAGCTGCTTGATATCAGCCACGACCTGCTCGCCATGTCCGAGCGGCGTCACCCGGCCGTAGGCTTTGACGACCATGCCATCAGGGTCGATGATGAACGTCCGGCGCAAAATACCCTCCTTGCCGAACATCTTCTTGCCCCAGGCTCCATATGCGTCGATCAGTTGACGGTCGGGGTCGCTCAACAATGTGAAGTTCAACCGGTGCGCCGCCTTGAACGCTTCGTGCGATTCGGCATCGTCCATGGACACGCCGACGACTTCGACGCCTAAGTCGGTAAGATCATCGCGGGCGTCGCGCATGGCGCAGGCCTCCACGGTGCAGCCGGGCGTGTCATCCTTAGGGTATACGTATAGGACGGTCCATTTACCGCGGTAATCAGCCAGACGGCGCTGAGCGCCCTGGCTATCTTGCAAACTGAAATCTGGTGCTGGATATGGTGTCGGTTTCATACCAGTAACTATACGCCCCATCCGCCCCCGGACCAGCACGGACTAGAAATCAATCAGATCGTGCACCGGAACTTTAAGTGCTTTGGCCAGCTTTTCGATGTTGCGGAGTGAGGGGTTACGCACGCCACGCTCGATGCCGGAGACATACGTCCGGTCCAGTCCGGCCATCTCGGCGACCATCTCCTGCGACATGTCTGACTCAAGCCGTATCTTACGGACTTTCTTGCCGAGTTTCTGCTGAGCGTTTGTACGTGCCATCGTAGCTCAAGCATGGCTATCTGCGTACTATAGGTCTACGGACTATGGGTCACATTTATCATGTTTCTACATCTGTTATTACGGACAATATTATATGTCACGCTTATTCATACTTGCATTATTCAGCACAATGTGTGAAAATATGTACAATATATGTTACATTCATGCTCGATTTAATCTGTATTTCGTGTATGAATTAATGTACTATTAAGCACAACGTATTAAACTCACAGAAGGAGCGGACGTATGGCTAAATCAAAAGGCAACAAGGAAACTAACGGTAAGGACGGTAACTGGTTCAAACGGCACAAAATCCTTACCGGTATACTGGCGATCATCGTGCTAGTCATCATCGTCCAGGCAGCCGGTGGCGACAAGGACTCATCGAATGCCGGCAGTACTGGCGGCACCAGCAACGCAAGCGCCGAGAACAGCTCGGACAAGCAGCAGACCGTCGGCCTGAACACTGCCGCTCGCGACGGCAAGTTTGAATTCGTCGTCAAAAGCGTCAAATGTGGCGTGCCAAGCGTCAGCGACAGCACTGGCTACATCACCAAATCAGCCCAGGGCCAATACTGCCTGGTAGACATCAGTGTCAAGAATGTCGGCGACAAGCAGCAGATCTTCATGGAGAACGACCAGAAGCTGCTCAACGCCAGCAACGTCGAGTACTCATCCGACACTACAGCCACGCTATACAACAGCAATAACAGCGACGTCTTCGTCAACGAGATCAATCCCGGCAACACCGTGGAAGGCACCATCGTCTACGACATCCCCAAGGACCAGACCCCGGTGACCGCCGAGCTGCACGACAGCTCGTTCTCCAACGGCGTGAAAGTCAAGCTACAGTAACCCGTCCACAGCAATGGCGGACGTGGATCATCCCGTCCGCCATCCAGGTTAAAACATCATGACTACAACGACCAGACAAATCGACCCGGCTAAGATTCTTAACAAGGCGGTACAGAAACTGTCCGAAGCCAGTGACGAATATGATGCCGTGACAAGCACTATCACTACGCAAAAACGAGGCCAAGAGATTGATTACGACGATCTCGTCGATCGCCTGTCGGCCTGCATGTCGACCATGCGTTCGATCAAAGCTGCATTAAGAAGGTTGGCCGCCAAGCAGACGGAAATACCAGGAATGGCAGCCTACACTGCTAGCCTGATTGATGCCGCAGAGGCGTTTGAGAAGGTACTGATGGGCTTACGTCGGGTTGCACAACTGACCGGTGCCTACGGCTACTTTCGGTATCGACGCGAGTATCGCGATTTTCAAGACAAGCATCAGACCGCACTGGTAGCACGCTATGAATACAACGAACAGCTTCAGCGCCCAAGCACCGAATCACCGTCGCGAGACGAGTTCGCTACGACCGGGCTACTCGCAGATACATTCGTGGTGTACTTCGAAAAGAATATCGATGAAGACACTGGTGCATTCTTGCGGCCACTAACCGAAGAACGCAGCACCGCAACCATGAAAGTCGGCGAAAAAGAGGCACGCGAGTATGTGTTTTACGCACTGCTCACATTCTGGATCATACCAGTCTGGGATTGCTTCGAAGATGAAATCGCAGATGACATCGTTATAAGGATTTTAACGGTAACTGCTAGGGTCTACCGACTTGACGTTAAGCAGCTGATAGATAGAGTACTGAGCAACCGAAACCGTTACAATGACGCGTTCGAGACTAACGCACGGCTACGTCGTAATTCAGCATGGATCGTAGACGATCTAGCTGACGATGTAGACATTCTGGCCTATCAGTTCATCGATACGATCATGATCAATTCGATGCCTATGCAGTGGAGCAAGATCGCAGATAAGCTAACCGTCGTCATGAGCAACCGATGATGCGGCACGCGGAAAATGTAGTACTGTTGCGCGATATACCCAGGTTCCCTTTTCGCAAGTTCGAAGACCTGCAACGCGCGGAACTCCGTAAAGAAATCAAGGTAGGCGCAGCCATGGACTACTCACGTCAGTGGTTAGTTTCTGACGATCCGGCGGTACCGCGACGGGCCAAGATCAAAGTGCAGTGGCTTATGGCCTCCCATCTATTTTTTCCCGCAGGAATCATACTGCACGTCGTTCAAACAGGAGAACCGCACGTACTATGGTGGCTCGGTGTGGCGTCGTTGGCATTCCTCATCTTGCAGCCAGCTGCCGTACGACAGTCCTCGCTACTGCGCCTAGTCCTAATCTTTGGTTTTTTGGCACTAGCGGCCTCACTGTTTGGGCTGGCCGGCGATTGGGCAGGCTGGTTAGGCTTATCGATAATATATCCGTGGCTTATAAACCGCACGCTCTACAAAGCTGCGACCAGTGGCGTCATTA
>JALQUD010000056.1 GCA_023268595.1 Candidatus Saccharimonadia bacterium | reverse complement strand
TTCAGTCCGCGAATGATGGGTGAGAGCAAGCGGGACACCGCGACGAGAGGCGGGGCTAACACCAGCACCGCCCGGTCGGGGAGCGAGAAGGAAATGTTCTTCGGCACCATTTCACCCAGCACCACGTGCAAGTAGACCATAAGTACCAAAGCGATCAGGAACGATACCGGGTGCAGCATGGTTTCCGGCAGTCCGACGCCGTGGAGCACAGGTTCAAGCAAATGGGCGACCAGCGGCTCGCTGACGGCACCGAATATCAGGCTGCAGAGCGTGACGCCAAGTTGCGCGCCGGCCAGCATCAGTGAAACCTGCTCCATGGCCTGGAGCGTGATCTTGGCAAAGCGCGAACCATCCAGCGCCTTGAGCTCGATGTTACTGCGCCGTGCTGACACCAAGGCGAACTCCGCCCCCACGAAGAAGGCGTTGCCAGCCAACATCGCCAGCCCCGTCAACAAGCCCATCGTGACGCTCATCGCGTCACCCCGGCCGAATCAGTATCCTGGGATAGCGGCCGCCATGACAGGCTGATCCGATCAACCCGGTAGCCATCCATCCGCTCGACCCTCATGGTCGCCAGCAGATCTTCGCCGTCTCGGTTGACTGCCTCCACGGCGACGCTGTCGCCTACCGCCGGTAAGCGTTCCAGGCGCTGCACTAGCAGACCACCGATAGTCTCAGTATCGTCATCATCGGGCAGCACCACATCTAGGTCCTTGGCGATCTCATCAGGGCGCAACAGACCGGAAAGCAGCCAGCTGCCATCCGATTGGCGCCGCATCGTGGCTTTGGTGCGGTCATGCTCGTCGTGCACTTCGCCAACCAGCTCTTCCAACAGGTCTTCCATGGTGACGATACCGGCCACACCGCCGAACTCATCGATCAGCACGGCCATCTGCAAGCCACCACGGCGCAAGGCCTCCATCAATGGCTCGAGCTCGATGGTCGAGGGCATCAGGACCGGTTGGCGCAGGATGCGGTCCACCGTCATGGTGTCACGTTCGGCGTACGGCACCGCGAAGGCCTGCTTGATATGGACGACACCCTTGATGTCGTCAAGACTCTTGCCGTAGACCGGAAAACGCGAGAAGCCGGTACGGCGTGATAATGCCAGCACGTCACTGGCAGTCATATCGGCCTGTAGCGACCGCACCCGGACGCGGGGTGTCATGACGTCAACCGCCAACAGTTCACCGAAGTTGATGGAACGTTCCACCATGGTGGCCGTCTCTTTGGCTAACGTGCCCTTCTCGGCCGAACGGCGCACCAGCGACAACAGTTCGTCGGCCGAACGTGCCGATGCCAATTCTTCCTGGGGTTCGACGCCGAAACGCGCCAATATCCAGTTAGCACTGCCGTTCAGCGCACGGATCGGCAGACGCATCACCGCCGTGAAGAACAGCAATGGCCCCTGCACCCGCTTGGCGGCGGTCAACGGTTTGGCGATGGCGATATTCTTGGGGACCAGCTCGCCAAAGACCATGGTGACGGCCGTCGCCAAGGCGATACCGACAGCAATGGACGATGGGCCGACGACGACCTCCGGCAAACCGGCGGCCCGCAACGGTCCACGCAGGAAATAGGCGATGGCCGGTTCGGCCAGAAAACCGATCGCCAAGTTGGTGATCGTGATGCCGACCTGGGCGCTGGACAGCTGCGTCGACAGGCTTCTGAGTGCGCGCAACACACCCTTGGCCCGGACATCGCCTTTGGCGGCCAGACGCTCCACCGTGCCCCGGTTGCTGGCAATCAGCGA
Organism: Candidatus Saccharimonadia bacterium; assembly: GCA_023268595.1. GTDB lineage: Bacteria > Patescibacteriota > Saccharimonadia > Saccharimonadales > UBA4665 > JALQUD01. The sequence continues at coordinate 4,669 of JALQUD010000056.1, read as the reverse complement.
GAACTCCGCCATCACGAACAAACCGCAACCCGCGACCAACACCAGCGAGACGAGTAATAACAGCAGTTCTACCACGGACGTTCACCCAAGGGAAACATATGTACCATCATACCAGGTAGCAGCCATCATGGTGCTCACTTCAGGTCTGGTTGCCGTACAGTACCAGCAGGTTCTGAAAGTCGATGGCGTCAGGGTCGAAGACGTCGTCATATGTATCACCGTTCATCAATACCCGATCGGTCTTACGGTGACGCAAACCGACGGCATGGCCCATCTCATGGACGGTCACGTTCTTCTTAGCTCCGGCACCTTGCGGATCAAGCTCCTTGGCATACATGGTTATATGTCCGCCCGTCGTGAAACCACCCTTCTCCACAGCGTCGAAGTTACCGTCAGCCTCGGTCGAATTCTTATCGATGCTCATCGTGACGCAGTTAGCATTGGCTGGACAGCTGGCGACCGCCTGCGGATCGAGGCACGGGCTCTTGGCCCACGCCTGTATACCATAATCAATGTACGGCATGTACTCCTGGGTCATATTCTTGGTCTCGAAGTAGATGGTCACTTTCTGGCCAGGGGTACGCTTCCAGGGTAGCTGCGAATCGCTCATGTCCTGGTCCTGCAGCTGCTTGCCGGGCTGCGGGGTGCAACCGTCGGCCGAGCCACCACCACCGCCACCAGTGCCGGCACCAGCGAAGGATACGGCCTTGCCGCCGGATGCGTTGCCATCCGTCGTGAGCTTCGAAGCACCGGTCAGGTTGCCGGCCTCGGCTTCGACACCGACCGTGAAAGTCGCCGCCCGGGACATAGGCAGCCAGTATGTCACGACCGCCACGCCGAAAACCAATGGTAGCGCCAATAACGCGTAGCGCGCCTTGGAGCGGGTAGCAAGAGGAGTTAGCTTACGTTTCATGTCTACTAGTAGTTGCGATAATCATAAGCTAAACGCCAGCATTTTACCAGCACACATTCATCACAGTCACCTACGCGATGTAATGGGGTACGAAAAACGCCAGGTCACCGGTGATGCGTCCGGACGTTTCCCGGAAGTTGACGCCTGCTGGTTCATCGCCGACCACCCAGGAACCGATGACCGGCCGCCAGCCGTCGAACTCCGGTAGCGCGCAGTACTCTTGCCAGACGTGGCCTTCATCGCCATAACCGCCTTCCGTGTGCTCCAGCGGCAATCCTTCAGCCGACAAGACGGCCACGTTGGCGCCTTCCCTGCCAAGCTTCGGCTTGCGCACCCGGGCTTTGCCGAGCAACGGTACGTCAGTATTAAACGCCGGCAGCAGATTAGGATGACCCGGAAACAATTCCCACAAGACTACGAGCAATTGTTTATTGCTGAGCAGCATCTTCCAGATAGGCTCGATCCAGCGCGTCCGGCCCCAGGACTCTATGATATGCGGCGCATACTGCTCATGCACCAGCCATTCCCATGGATACAACTTATACAGATCCAGCACAGCCTGCCCTTCGCGGTCGGTAAAATTATGACCACGCTGATTCCAACTGATGTCTTCTACGAATATCTGCTTCGGCCTGAAGCCGGCAGCCGAAGCTACCTCGGCCATGTACGCGACATTGTCGTAATCTTCCTGGATAAGCTCACCGTTGCCGCCGTCATGGAGCGACGCCACGTGGATTGGTGCGCCTTCCGGCAGACTCCAGCGCTTTTCACGGATGTGGCGCCACTGGTCGATCAGCTTCTCGTGCAAGCTGTTGAACTGGTCGGCTTCGTGGCCCATCGTATCCTTGAGCCAGAACCACTGCGCCACGGCGGATTCTACCAGCGAGGTAGGTGTGTCGGCGTTGAATTCCAAGAGCTTGGCCGGACCATCGCCCTGCCAACATAGGTCGAAACGTCCGAAGACGGTCGGGTCGTCGCGGTCCCATGAGGCCTTTATAAGTGGCCAGAACTGCTCCGGTATGTCGAACTCCTGGTAGCGGTCCTGTCGGACCACGAACTCGACGGCGTCCATGCAGCGGTCGAATAGCTCCCGGGTCTCAGCTTCCAGTCGTAGCACTTCATCCATGGTCAGCTGATAGGCTGCCGACTCGCGCCAATACGGCTGCCCGTCTTCAGACGGCAAACTATGGAAGTTAAAGCCGACGGCCTGGCACTTGTCCTGCCAACCCGGACGGGGTTGCATGGCGACGCGTTTCATTCCAGTTAACTCCCGCCTGATTTACCGGTCAGCGCCTTGCCGCTCGAACCGAAACCGCTGGTGTTGGCAGCCTTGGGCACGCTGCTGCCTTTGCCCGTGTTAGCGCTGGTCGCTTCTTCGCTGCGGTACTGCGAGTTCGGCTGATACTGGTCACGGGGTGTATAAACCGGGCCGTACCAATAACCGCCACCTCCGCCGGAAGTCGAATAGTTCGACTTAGGCTCACACTCTACCTGACGGTCCCACGGCACATCCTTCATACAGGCTTCTTTGGAGGGGTACAACGCCCGTTTGCTATCACCGGGAATATAATACTGGCGGCCGTTCTGCGTGAATGCCCGGCCGACATTGGTATTCTGCGAGGCGCTGTAGGCAGCCAAGGCCGAGCCGCCGGCCAGCGTGCCGCCACCTATGACCACGGCCGCGGTCATGAAGCGACGATTCGTCTGTCGGGTCGAGCGGCTGATGCGTGACGCAGCCCGATGCCGCCGCTGCGAAGCGTCATAGTCGTAGCTGTCGCTATCATTACCGGTGTGATTGCTCGTTGTCATGGTGTATAGTGTGAATATTATGACATACTTCGCAGAACTATCTACCAGCTTTAGTGACCACCTGGTAATCTTCGGCCTGGTCGCCGCCTACGCGATCATTGGCGTCCTAGTCATGATCGGCTGCGTGCTGCTCAGTAACTACGTCTTTAAGCTTGACCTGCACAAAGAGCTGGTCAAAGACCAGAACAGCGCCGTCGGCATCATGCTGGCCGGCCTATTCATCGCCATTGCCATCATCGTGGCCGCCTGCATCCTGGGCTAACCTCTGGTCAGCGGTCAAATATCACACCGTACATATGGTTGTATTAACGTACATCACGGCATCAGTCACCGCCTATCAACTGCCCAGAAGGCCACCTGATCCTGATGCTGGAAGACGGCCGGCTAGTAGAGAGCTGCACGTATGATGAGCTAGTAGCTAAGCACGGCCAGTACGTGCGGATGTTCAGGAGCCAGCTGGAAGGCTGAGCCAGCAGTACCAGCCGGGACAATCAATGGCGGTCGCGCCGCTTGTCCAGCAACTGGCCAGCGACAACCATGGCGTACGCGCCCAGCTTCCGGCACAGCGTCGGTGGCGCTTCCGGAGCCAGGTCATCACGCTCCACGCCTTCCGCTATCAGCCGCATGGCGTACCAGTCGGCCAGCGGCCATACCCTGCCGACAGTCTTATGTGCGACATGCACCATGCGCGTGCGCGCCACGAGGAGAGAGGTGTTGTCCTTGTAGGGAATGACATTCAGCTGCCACGTATAGCGCAAGCCGGGTTTGTCATGCTTAGATGGCCACTGTGTATCGATGACCATCGTCCTCCGCTCGTCGTCCAGCTCGACTACCGTACCGATACTGCCGGGCTTGCCGTCCGGCACCATATCCCCTAACCGTAGGCGGCGCGGCGCAGGCGCGTCCTTTGCCAAGGACCGCATGTGAGGTGGCAGCACCGGGTCGAAACGCCGCGGCAGTAACGGACCAGCCAATCCATCCTGGACCGAGCCCATGCGCGTGATTCCGTAGCGCCCTGCCCAAGCCTCATCCGGCGGTTTGGCAACTGGCAAGGTCGTATCCCAAACCAAATCCGGCTCGGCGATAATAGCGTCACCGGACATGGGCGGCACTGATTCGTGGGGTGGTCGTGGATATGCTTCTGACATGGCGTTCGTGCATGCGGCAATATAGGACATTGTACCGCAAGGCGGCAGAAAGCTACTTCACATCGAGTAGCCGCAGGAACTCATCAATCGCGACAAAGGCCTCATCCAGCTCCCGGTAGTAGACCGTCCGTACGTCCGGGGAGCCGTCTATCATCGCCGACAACCGATGCATACCGTCATCACGGAACAGAGCTAATACTGGCTTGCCCCATTCCTCTGCCTTCCCTATCTCATATCCTACGCCTAAGCTAGGATTGGTAACTTCGGCAATAATGGCATCAGCCTGCCGCACCCATGTTAAATCTTGAGCGTGAATGCCACAGCTCCGACCAGGACTTCCGTCGGTAGTCAGCTTGCCATCCGCGAATATCTCACTCAAAACGACAGTGCGAGACTTGATATGCCGCACCAGAGCGGCATATGATTCAGCGTCATCGCGCCCACCACGGATCGAGCATGCGAAGTATATCTTTTTCATTTATCAGGTCAGATCTCTTCAATATACACGCACTGGATCAAATAAGCGAAGCCCGGCGACAGCCTTAAAGTCATCGGTGTTATGGGTCCACAGTTCTGCGTTATTACTAAGTGCCGTGGCAGCTATGATGGCGTCCGGAAGCTTAACATTCACAGTCTGCCGCAGCTCAATCACCTTCTCCGTAACAGCATCGTCAAAAGGAAGGTTTTTCATCGACTCGAACAAGCCTTTGAAATACGCTGCATCATCACGATCAATCAATTTGAAGCCGAGGACTTCGGCGACAATGATATTGCACGAAGCAAGCGTCGAGCTCCTCAG
>JALQUD010000055.1 GCA_023268595.1 Candidatus Saccharimonadia bacterium | reverse complement strand
CGGTGACCTGGCCGATGTCGTCGCCAAGCAACGTGATTCGGCCAAGTCGGAGTCCAAGAATATCCGCAGCATCGTCCAGGATTCACCGATATCCAAGGCGCTGACGACCATCCTGGATTTCGCGGCACGCAGCCGGGCCAGCGACATCCACATCGAGCCGCTGGAGGACGCCTTGCGCATTCGTTGCCGCGTTGATGGTGTATTGCGCGAGATCATGCGTCTGCCCAAGAGCACCGAGCCGCCACTAGTATCGCGCATCAAGATCTTATCCAACCTGAAGATCGATGAGCACCGTATACCGCAGGACGGTGAGTTCAGCATCATGGTCGGCCACCGGGCGATTGACCTGCGTATCGCCGTCAGCCCGGTGGTGTGGGGCGAGCAGGTGGTCATCCGTCTGCTGGACAAATCAGGTACCAGCTTACGCCTGGAAGATATGGGTTATACCGGCCGTACGCTGCGGACCGTGCGTGACAGCCTGAAGAGCAATAATGGCATGATCCTGACCTCCGGCCCGACCGGTTCAGGCAAATCCACTTCGTTGTACGCGTTATTGTCGGAAATCAAGGACGACTCCATCAACATCGTCACGCTGGAAGACCCGGTGGAGTACAAGATGAATGGCATCAACCAGATCCAGGTTAACGGTGACGTCGGCTTGTCATTCGCGGCTGGTCTGCGCTCCATCCTGCGCCAGGACCCTAATGTTGTGATGGTGGGAGAAATCCGCGACAAAGAGACCGCCGAGCTTGGCGTGCAGGCCGCGCTGACCGGCCACTTGGTCTTCAGTACGCTGCACACCAACAGCGCGGCCGGCATCCTGCCACGTCTGCTCGACATGGATATCGAACCGTTCCTGATCGCCAGCACGGTGCATACCGTCATCGGTCAGCGTCTGTGCCGGCGGGTGGCCAGCAACTTCGAGACCTATCAGTCGAACCAGGTGGAAACCCAGGCTATCAAGGACACCATCGGGCATCTGCTGCCCAAGAATGAGGCTGAACGTGAGCGGGTGGCCCACGACCTTGGCTATAAGACCTTGCCCTTGAGTACGCAAACCGCTTATACTTTGTGCAAGGGCAAAGACACGCCGGAGACGCCAAAAGGCTTCAAGGGCCGCCTTGGCGTATACGAGGCATTCGCCATAACTGACGAAATACAGGAACTAATATTGAAAAGGTCTACCAGCAACGAGATCATGGCCGTGGCGCAGAAGCAGGGCATGGTAACGATGCGTGAGGATGGCTATCTTAAGGCATTGGCCGGTCTGACTACGATCAAAGAAGTCGACCGCGTTGCTGCGGCACAGAGCTTGTAGGGAGGGGAACTGACATGGCAACGACACCGGTCAAAATCGAATTATTACTCGAAGAAGTCATCAAGAAGCGGGCTTCCGACCTGCACTTGCAGGTCGGCCTGCCGCCGATGCTACGTATCGACGGCGCTCTGACGCCTGCCAACGGCGCGCCAGTGCTTAGCGAAGAGGCTGTCGAAGGCCTGGTGTTCGCCATCCTGGACGACGACCAGAAGCAGATCCTGCTCAAGGACAAGGACTTCGACTTCAGCTTTGCCTTCGGTGACCTGGGCCGCTTCCGTGTCAACGCTTTCCACGAGCGTGGCAACCTGGCTGCAGCCCTGCGTCTGATCCCTAACGAAATCCTGAGCGTCGAACAACTTGGGCTGCCACCGATCATCAGCAAGCTGGCCGAGTACCCACGCGGACTGGTGCTGGTGACCGGCCCGACCGGCTCCGGCAAGTCGACCACGCTGGCCGGCATGATTAGCAAGATCAACAATGAGCGCAGCGAGCATATCATCACCATCGAGGACCCGATTGAGTACACGCACCGTTCTCGTAAGTCGGTCATCGTCCAGCGTGAAGTGCACTACGATACGTATTCCTTTAGTGCCGCCCTGCGAAGTGCCTTGCGTGAAGACCCGGACGTGGTGCTGATCGGTGAGATGCGTGACCTGGAGACTATCGCCAGCGCCATTACTATCGCCGAAACCGGTCACCTGGTCCTGGCTACGCTGCACACCAACTCCGCTGCCCAGTCCATCGACCGTATGATCGACGTCTTCCCGCCGCACCAGCAGCCACAGATCCGCTCGCAGTTAGCTAACATCTTGCAGGCCATCGTCTGTCAGCGCCTGGTGCCGGCCATCGGCGGCGGTCGTGTGGCTGCGGCCGAGATCCTGATCGCTACCAGCGCCGTGCGCAACATCATCCGCGAAGGCAAGACGCATCAGCTTGAAGCCGTCATCCAGACTGGTGCCGAGTTCGGCATGCAGTCCATGGATCGTACGTTGGTCAACCTGATTCACTCTGGCACCATTACCTACGACGAGGCCCGTAACTTCGCCGTCGACCTGGATGAATTAGACAGGCTGATGAGAGGGTAGGGGATAACCGATGCTTAAGTTCAGATATCAGGCCCGGGACTCGGCAAGCGGACAGATGGTCAAATCCACCGTCGAGGCCGAGAACGAGCAGGAAGCGGCCAAGATCATCCGCAAGGAAGGTCTGAACCCGATATCCATCACCGCCGAGTCGGCGGTCAGTGGTGGCCTGCGCGAGCGTCTTAACCGCGTCAGCACCAAGGACAGGGTACTGTTCAGCCGGCAGCTTTCGACGCTGATCAATGCTGGGCTGCCGCTGGTGCAGAGCCTGCGCAACGTCGGCGACCAGACCCAATCGAAGAAGCTCAAGGCCGTCATCGACGAAGTCGTGACCGACGTGGAAGGCGGTATGACGTTGTCTGCCTCGTGTGACAGACATCCGGAGGTCTTCAGCCGTGTCTTCATCAGCCTGGTGGCCGCCGGAGAAGCTTCCGGTACGCTCGACAAGGCTTTGGAGCGCATTGCCGACCAACAGGAGAAGGACGCAGAAATCATGAGTAAGGTCCGTGGCGCCATGGTGTACCCGGTCATCGTCATCCTGGTCATGCTTGGCGTGGTCGGCTTCATGCTGGTCAAGGTCCTGCCACAGGTCAAGGTGCTCTACCAGGGCACGCCTGGCGCCGATCTGCCGCTGGTTACCAAGATTCTACTTGGCGCGTCCGACTTCGTCATCAAATTCTGGTGGGTCTTTGTCATATTGCTTATACTCGGCGTAGTATTCGGTTCGCGGTATGCGCGTACCGCCGGAGGCCGTCAGGTCGTCGACAAAGCTAAGTTGCATATGTGGCCGGTCAAAGTGCTGTTTCAGAAGATGTATATGGCCCGCTTCGCCCGTACCGGTACTACGCTGGTAGCAAGTGGAGTGCCGTTAATCCAGGTTCTGGAAATCACCGGTGATGCCGTCAACAACCTGTACATCGAACAGGCTATCGACCGGGCCGCCGACAAGGTCAAGGGCGGTAAAGCCTTGAGCGACTCGCTTGAGCCTGAGCAATATTTCCTGACCCTAGTGCCTAACATGATCCGCATCGGTGAACAATCCGGCTCTATGGAAGACATGCTGGCTAAGATTGCTGATTACTACGAGAAAGAAGTCGATACGCAAGTAAAGGCAATCCAGACCATCATCGAGCCGGTGCTGATGGTTATCCTGGGTATCGTGGCGCTGGTCATCGTAGCTGCCGTAATGCTGCCGATGTACAGCCTGGCCGGTAAATCGTTCGGATAAGAGGTCGCTGTGACACAGGTCACTTGATTTATGGCCGCTTGACCGATATATTAAGCTTAAGTGTAATAAAACTAGCAAAGGGGCACTTGCACTATGTCATACAAAAACAGCAAAGCTAATTCAGGCTTCACTATCATCGAAGTCCTGATCGTGCTTGCGATTGCCGGACTGATCCTTCTGATCGTCTTCCTGGCAGTTCCTGCACTGCAGCGTAACTCACGCAACACTGCAATCAAGAACGATGTCCAGAATGTTCTGGGCGGCGTTTCTGAGTTCCAGGGCGCCAACAACGGTAAATTGCCGTCTACGACTAATGGTGTATCCGGAACAGGTACGATTACGTATACAGCCGGAACAGGCTCTACCCAAACATCTATTAACATTCAGGGGACTACCAAGGTGACTACCGTAGCTACGGCTCCAACTGCTAACGGTTCGGTACCACAAGGTGAGATCCAGATTGTAATTGGCAAGAAATGTGACGGTAGTTCGAGCACTCGTGCCGTTGCTGCATACTACATGATAGAGACCACGGCAGCCGCTTCAGCCACTGCTCCAACCTGCGTTGAAAGCTAGCAAAAAAGCTTTTGAAGCTAAAAAAGCTCCTTCGGGAGCTTTTTTATTAGGTCTATGATACGCCCACAGCTAAACTTAAGCTATATGAAACGGTTGCCGCTTTTGCCTATATTTCGCCGACTGCCGGTGCGTCGGATTGCGCCGGCAGCGGTAATCATTATTTCAGTGTTGTTGCTCATGGTCTTCGTAATTGGTCAGGAACGCGCCAATCAGGGCCTCAAGGCGTATGATGTACGTGCTGACGGTTTCTCATACCGGATGTTGTTCTATGAGGGTTCGGCAGCATTGCGCCTGAGTGATGGCTCAACCGCGTTGCGGCAGGGTAGCCGTGTCGCCGGTGGCATCAAGCTTACGGCCGTGTCGCTAGTGCAGGATTGCCAGGATGTCGGCGACGGTTTCAGAAAGGCTTTTGATGCCCGTATCACCGGTAATCGCACCTCGGTGTGCGCCAAGGACAATGGATATGTAGCCGTACTGTCGGCCGTGGGCGAGCACTTCCTGGTAACTGTGTCGTTCAAGGAGGATCAGGACGAAGCGGCCTACCCGCAGCTAAAGCGCATATTCGAGTCAATCACCATCCGGTCTGATAAGTAGGAACGGGTCGTCGGCTCATGGTACTATCAGATAAATGATTGAGCTTATGATCATATATGTTGTCGGACTGGTACTGCTTGGTATGGTGCTGGGGAGTTTCGTTAACGCCCTGGTCTGGCGGTTCCACGAGCAGGATGAGGTCAATGACGAACTGTTCGACCTTCGTGAGCGTCAACAGGCCAAGCGCACGGCTGCGCGTGACAAACGTATGAAGCAGCTGGAAGACCGCTTGGCAGCTTTGTCCATGAGCAAGGGTAGGTCGATGTGCTCTAATTGCAGCCATCCGCTGGCGCCCAAGGACCTGATGCCACTGCTCAGCTGGCTGTGGCTCGGTGGCAAATGTCGTTACTGCAAACAGCCGATACCCGACACGCCCTGGCTGGAGGCCGGACTGCCACTCGTCTTCGTCGTCTCATACTTCGCCTGGCCTATGGAGTTACAGGGCTATGGTCTGCTGGCGTTCTGCTTCTGGCTGGTGTCGGCTACGGCGTTAGCCGCGCTGCTGGTGTATGACCTACGGTGGTTCTTGCTGCCGGACCGTATCGTCTGGCCGTTGGTAGGCCTTATGACGGTCCAAGTATTGCTCCATGCCATCGTGTTCGATGGTGGCACCGCGGCCATCGGCAATGCGTTCTGGGGGATTGCTACCGCCAGCGGCTTCTTTTGGTTCCTGTACCTGATTTCGCGTGGTCGTTGGATAGGTTTTGGCGACGTCAAGCTAGGAATAGCGCTTGGGATGATGGTCGGCGGGCCACTGCTGGGCATGATGGTGGTATTCCTGGCTTCCTTGCTAGGGAGCCTTGCCAGCTTGCCATTGTTGTTCCGTAAGAAGCTTAAAGCGGACTCAGCGATCCCGTTCGGGCCGTTTCTGATCGTGGCCACGTTCATACTGGTATTGTTCGGCCAGGATGTCAGCGAACTTTTGAAATCGTACCTGATTCTCTGACATATGCCAGAGGTACCTGACTCGAAAAACAGGGATGACGCCTCTTACGCTTATGCTATACTTGCTGTATGAACGACGACGCAATGTCGCGCCTGCGCAGTGGGACGGGGAATAACAGACGCCAATCATCGGGTGGTTTTACGATCGTTGAAACGATGATCGTGCTAGCCGTTTCCGGCTTGTTGTTGGTTAGTGCTGTCACGCTTGTGGCCGGACAGCAACGCAAAGTAGAATTCAGCCAGGCAGCCATGGACATCAAGTCGTCGATCGAGCAGGTCATATCGGACGTCGGTGCCGGTTTTTACGCCAACCCGGGGACGTTCAGCTGCAGTGTGGCCGGCGGTAATGTGTCAATCTCGGCTGCGGCCGGCGCCCAGCAGGGCAGTAATAATGGCTGTATCTTCATGGGCAAGGCTATCCAGTTCGGCGTTCAGGGTACTGACCCGCAGCAGTACATCATCCATACTGTGGCAGGGCTGCAAGACAATACCGGAACGTTACTTTCCGCCAAACCCGTCGCCATCGATCTCGACTCCGCCCGCGACCAGCGTGAACTGCGCAACGGTTTACGCGCCGTTAGCATGACATACGAGGAAGCGGGGATTTCCCGTGATGTTGGTGCTGTAGCGTTCATCAGCAGCCTTGGCAGTCGTAGTTCCAGTGACCAGTTAGTGTCGGGTAGCCAGCAGGTCATGGTAGT
>JALQUD010000054.1 GCA_023268595.1 Candidatus Saccharimonadia bacterium | reverse complement strand
AGGAGACACGCGGTTGGGATGACTCCAAACAGCGCACCTTCAGCCAGCGTACCAAAGAGGATGCCCATGATTACCGCTACTTCGCTGACCCGGATATCCCGCCGGTAGTCCTGAGCGATGACTACATCGAAGCTGTCAGGAAATCTATGCCGGTGATGCCCGACCAATGGCGTGAGCGGTTATCGGGACTGGGCCTGGACCGTTCACAGACCGATGTCCTGCTCGAATCGGAAATCGGCCATGAGGATGTCGACTATCTGTCGCTCGTCGAGCAGAGTGCCAATAACCAGGACTTTGCACGTCAGCTGAGCAACTGGTTCGTCAACATAGAGATTCCATTACGCAGCCGCGAAGACAGCGATATACGCCCGGCCAATATCGAGCGTCATGGCTTCTATGCCGCGGTGTATCTGCTCCTCAAAGAACAGAAGCTGAGCTCTACCAACGCCAAAGCGTTCATAACCTCGGTACTGGAGTCCGGTGAGTATCCGGAAGATGCTGAGGCTGCTGCCAGCGCGGCCGGATTCATCCAGGTGTCCGATACGGCGGCAATAGCCGGTATCGTGTCACAGGTGGTCGCCGACAACCCTAAGGCCGTGGACGATGTCCGTGCCGGTGAAGCCAAAGCTATCGGATTCCTGGTGGGGCAGGTCATGAAACTTTCCCAAGGCAAGGCGAATCCGCAGATGGCCCAGCAGATGATCCGTGCAGAATTAGGCGTTGAATAGGAGGTATTATGCAGCGAGTACGAAAAGCCGTCATACCGGCCGCCGGATATGGCACCCGCATGCTACCGATCACCAAGACGGTGTCCAAGGAGATGTTGCCGCTCGTTGACAAACCGATCATCCAACAGGTCGTCGAAGAGCTGGTGGAAGCCGGCATCGAGGACATCATTCTGGTTACCGCGGCGCACAAGGCCGACATCAACGACTACTTCGGGGATGTCGAGGCCGGGTTGAAGTCGCACCTTCAGGCTGCCGGACCGTCCAAGGCTGAGCTGCTACGTCAGCTCGAGTCGGTGCAGTCGCTGGCAAACTTCGCGTTCATCGAGCAGAAGGGCGCGTATGGTACCGGCACGCCGGTGCTCAATGCCGAGCCGTACATCGGCGACGAGCCATTCATCTTTACCTTCGCGGACGATTTCTTCATCAGCCAGACCAATAGTTTCAGGCAGATGATCGAGACGTACGAACGGTACGGCGCACCTGTCTGGGGCGGTCAGAAGCGCACCGCCGATAGTGATTACGACCGCTATGGCTATGTGGGCGGCGTCGACCTGGAGGAAGGTATCATTGAGGTCCGGGAAATCGCTGAGCGGCCGGGCAAGGCCGATGCCCCTGGCGATCTGGCGTCGCTGGGTGGCTTCGTGGTCACGCCGGAGGTGCTCGGTTATCTGCACGTGGCGGCCGATGAGCTTGAACCGGGCAAGGAGCTGTACTTCAACAGCGCATTGAACCTGATGATCGCCAATGGCGAACGGGTCGTCGCCAAAGAAATTACCGGAGCCGAGTATTTCGATACCGGCAACAAGCTTGAATACATGAAAACCGTTACCAAGTTGGCGGCCCGCCACGATGAGATCGGTGCCGAATACCGTGACTTCATCAAGGGGCTGGTCCGCGACCTGTAGCGTCCGGTCCTCATCGAGCCGCCATAAGCAACTGACTGACAAGGAGAGTATATGAACCAGTACCGTGAGCGTAACGTGACCAAAGCGGTAATCGCTGCAGCCGGTTTCGGCACCCGCTTCCTGCCGCAGACCAAAGCCATGCCGAAGGAGATGTTGCCGCTCGTTGACAAACCGATCATCCAGCATGTCGTCGAAGAATTGGTCGGTGCCGGTATCAAGGACATCATCATCGTCAGCAACTATTCGAAGCGCAGTATCGAGGACCATTTTGACGTACCAAGCGGCGAGCTGACCAAGACGCTTGAGAACGGTGGCAAGCTGGACCAATTGGAAGCGATGCGCAAGATCTCGGACATGGCGAACTTCGTTTATGTGCGTCAGAAGGAACCGCTCGGCAATGCCGCGCCGCTCGTATACAGCGGCCACCTGATCCAGGACGAGCCGTTCATCTACGCTTTCGCCGATGACTTCTTCGTGGCGACGCCCAGCCGCTTCCAGCAGATGGTGGACACCTATAAGCGTACCGGTGGTTCCGTGACTTCATGCCGCCGTCTGGTGAGCGACGTCGAATACGACCGCTACGGTGTCGTCAGTGGCCAGCAGGTCGAGGACGGCCTCATCAAGATGGACTCCATCGTTGAGAAGCCGGGCAAGGCTAACGCCCCGTCCGACCTGGGAAGCTTCAGCAGCTATCTGTTCACGCCGGAAATGCTGCCTTACGTCGAGAACATATGGGAACAGTACGACCCGTCACTCGGTGAGGAGCTTAAGATCCAGGACGCCATGCAGATGATGATGGACGATGGTCTGGACATCTATGGCTTGGAAATTGCCGATGGCACCTACTACGATGCCGGCAACAAGCTCGAGTATCTGAAGACACTGGTCGACTTCGCATTGGTACGCGAGGACATCGGCGAGGAATTCCGGGAGTTCCTCAGGTCGAAAGTGTAAGCAGCAGCGCCGTCTTTACGGTATACTGCCTATATGGAAACAAGCACTGAAATTCTCGTGGTGATACTATCCACGGTACTGGCCGTACTGCTGGTATTGTGTATATTCATCGCCGTACTCATCATCAAGCTCCTTAAGACGATCAAGCGCATCACCGATAAGGCGGAACACGTCATCGAGACCGCCGAGCATGTCGGCGAGGCTTTCTCGAGCGCTACCGGCTCGATGGCGGTATTCAAGCTGGTCCGTAACATAACCGGCATGGTTGCCAAATACAAGTCCAAATAGCATCGTCGCCGGAAAGGAACATCACCTATGAAAGATTCAACTAAGAAGTTCGCATTCGGGACCGCAGTTGCTGCCGTCGCCGGCTTCGTCGCCGGAATCCTGACGGCGCCACAGAGCGGTAAGGAAACTCGTGAAGATATCCGTGAGGGCGCTATCAAGGGTATGCGTGAGGCGGAGCGTCAGCTCAAACGCCTGCATACCGAGCTGAACGACGTCCTAGCCGAAGCTAACGACAAAGCCATCCGTCTGACCGGCAAAGCCCGCGAGGATTTGGAGACGGCCGTGGAATACGCCCGTCGCGCCAAGGAAACTGCCCGCGAGATCCTGAGTGCCGTGCACGAGGGTAAGGCCGAGGACAAGGAGCTGCAGAAGTCTATCAAGGACGCGCAGAAGGCTATCGACCATCTCAAGAAATTCCTTAAGAGCCGGGTAGCGTAGGCGGCCATCATGGCAATCTGGCCGTTCAACAAGAAAAAGCCGGAGCCGGCCGAAGAGCGTAAGCGTGATTACGAAGCGCTTGGCCAGCAGGTCATGGCCTTGTATGACCATATCAACCCAGACCGCAAGGGTCTGTATCGCACTGCTTTCATTAAGGGTATGGTCACCGGTCTTGGCGGTGTCATCGGAGCGACGTTGGTGGTAGCCGTGCTGGCCTGGTTGTTATCGGTGCTCGGCCATGTGCCGTTCGTCGGTCCTATTTCCAACAACGTGCAGGATACCATCCAGCGCGACAAAGACGGCCAATAATTACCGGCATCCGGTGCGATGGCGCGGACCGTTGCGAAATCGACGTGGGCCATCTTCGGTGCGCACTGGAAGCGTCCTGTCATTACGCTTATAATTGATCATATGAAGAGGGTAAGCCGTGGCTGATGCCGCACAACTGACACCGGGTGACTATGTACACCTGCACAACCACACCCAGTACAGCCTGTTAGACGGACTTACCAAGGTTCCGGCGCTCTGTAAGTGGGTCAATGATGTCGGCATGAAAGCCGTGGCTCAGACCGACCATGGCACGTTATCGGGCGCCATCGAGTTCTATAAGGAGGCCAAAGCGGCGGGCATCAAACCGATCATCGGTATGGAAGGCTATGTGGCCGCCCGGACCATCGCCGACAAAGAAGCCGGCAAGGACAAGGTGTACTACCACCTGATCATCCTGGCGATGAACGAGACCGGTTATAAGAACCTGATGAAGCTGTCGACGATCGCCAATCTGGAAGGCGTGTACTACAAGCCGCGAGTCGACCACGCTTTGCTGGAAAAATATAACGAGGGGCTCATCGTCCTGTCGGGTTGTATCGGTGGTGAGTTGGGCGAGAACATCCGTAACGATAACTACGAGAAGGCCGTAGAGATCGCTACCTGGTACAAAGGTATCTTTGGTGACCGCTATTACATCGAAGTGCAAGACCACGGCCATCCTGACCACCCGGCTAAATGGGATGAGCAGGTCCGGGTCAACAAGGGTCTGTTAAAATTGGCCGACGAGCTCGACATCCCCCCGGTAGTAACTGGTGACGCACATTATCTGAGCCATGATGACCAGACGGCGCACGAGATCCTGCTGTGCGTCCAGACCGGCGCCTTCCTGAGTGACGAGAAGCGTTTCTCGTTGGAAGATTTCGAGCTGCATGTGGCCGACCCTAACGAGATAATCAACCGCTGGAAAGACCTGCGTCCTGATGCGGTCAGCAACACCCGTAAAATCGCCGACCGCTGCAACCTGGAGTTCGAGCTGGGTAAGATCCTGATTCCTAAGTTTCCAGTGCCGGAGGGCGAGACCGAAAAGACGTATCTGGACAAGCTGGTCTTCCGGGGCGTGGCAGAGAACTACCTCGACCTACCGCTCGAGGAAGCCGACAAGCTGACCATCGAGGAGATCCGTGGACGGGTAAGCAAAGAGGTGCTGGAACGGACCGATTATGAACTGTCGGTCATCGACGGTATGGGTTTTAACGGTTACATGCTCATCGTCCAGGACTTCATCAACTGGGGTAAGGACCAGGGCATCATCTTTGGCCCAGGCCGTGGCTCGGCCGCCGGCTCCATCATCGCCTACACGCTGCACATCACTGATATGTGCCCGCTCAAGTATGGTCTGCTATTCGAGCGCTTCCTGAACCCGGACCGCATCTCCATGCCCGACATCGATGTCGATATCCAGGATAACCGGCGTGACGAGGTCATCCAGTACTGCGCCGACAAGTACGGACATGACCGTGTCTCCAATATCGTGACCTTTGGTAAGATGGCCGCCCGGGCTGCCGTGCGCGATGTGGCGCGGGTGCTCCAGGTGCCGTACGCCGAGGCTGACCGTATCGCCAAGCTGGTGCCGCAGCCGGTGCAGGGGCGCCATATCCCACTCGAAAAGTCCATCGTCAACGATCCCGACTTAAAAGCCGAATACCAGGACAATGAGACCGCCAAACGGGTGATAGACCTGGCGATCACCCTGGAAGGTACCATCCGCAACCATGGCGTGCACGCCTGTGGCGTGGTGATCGCACCAGACGATCTGGTGGAATACGTACCGCTTGAAATGGCACAGAAGGGCGTCGTGGCCACGCAGTTCCCGATGAACCAGATCGAGGAGCTCGGTCTGCTCAAGATGGACTTCCTCGGGTTATCCAACCTGACGATCATGAAGGATGCGCTGCGCATCATCAAGCGTGTCCATGGCAAGGACATCGCGCTCAAGGACATACCGCTTGACGATCCGGAGACATTCAAATTGCTGGGCCGTGGTGACACCACCGGGGTGTTCCAGTTCGAATCGTCCGGTATGAAACGCTACTTGCGTGAGCTCAAGCCGACCGAATTCAGTGATGTCATCGCCATGGGCGCCTTGTACCGGCCGGGTCCGCTGAGCGCCGGCCTGACCGACAGCTTCATCAAGCGCAAGAACGGCTTGGAGCGGATAGAATACGCCCACCCGCTGATGAAAGGCGCCCTGGAAGACACATACGGCGTGTTGGTGTACCAGGAGCAGGTGATGCAGATCTCACGCGAGGTCTGTGGCTTTACCGGTGGCGAGGCAGACACGCTACGCAAAGCCATCGGCAAGAAGAAGCACGATGTGATGGCTAAGATGCAGATCAAGTTCATCGATGGTGCGGTGGCCAATGGTGTGCCAAAGGCGGTGATCGAGAAGTTCTGGAAGGACCTGCTCGGGTTTGCTGACTACTGTTTCAACAAGTCGCACTCGGCCTGCTATGGCCTGACCAGCTACCATACCGCATACCTGAAGGCGCACTACCCGGCCGAGTTCATGGCAGCCCTGATGACTTCCGATTATGACGATACCGACCGGCTGTCGATCGAGATCACCGAATGTAAGAAGATGGGCATCAAGGTCATGGCGCCTGATGTCAACGAATCGTTCCTGGAATTCGCCGTGGTACCGGAAACCAGCGACATACGTTTCGGTATGAATGCCGTCAAGAACGTCGGCACCGGCGCGGTAGAAGAAATCCTTCGGGTCAGGGAAGATGGTAAGTTCAAGGATCTGGAAGACTTCTTCAGCCGTATCAATACGCGTGTCGTCAACCGTAAGGCATTGGAAAGCCTCATCAAATCCGGTGGTCTGGACAGTCTGTTCCCGCACAGCGACCCGCGGCCCATCCTGCTACACAACCTGGATACGCTGCTGGCTTTCGCGCAACGGTTACAGAAAGACCGTATCAGTGGTCAGAC
>JALQUD010000053.1 GCA_023268595.1 Candidatus Saccharimonadia bacterium | reverse complement strand
CAGCCTCGGCTCGGCCATCGGCAGCGCCGCCTGCATGGCCATCGCCATCCTCAGCAAGGAAACCTTCGCCGTCCTGCTGCCCGTCCTGCTCTATGCCCTCTGGCGCAACGGCGACAAGCGTAACCGCCGCTATGTCCTGACCGCCTTCGGCGTGGTGCTGGTGATGCTCGGCAGCTCGTACATCCTATATGCCGCCCTGAAGGATGAGCTGTTCCCTGGCATCGGACACGTCTCCCTGATCGGCTCCATCCTATGGCAACTTTCCGGCCGCGAGGGCAGTGGCAGCATCTTCGATACTACCAGCGGCACCTACGGATTGTTCACCTATTGGCTGAACATTGACAAGTGGCTGTTACTTTCAGGCCTTGTCACGCTGGTTCCAGCCTTGCTGTACCGCAACCTGCGCGTCGTCGGCCTGGCTTCGCTAGTCGGATACTTGCTACTGTTACGTACCGGTTATCTGCCGTATCCGTATGTCATCGCCATGCTGCCCTTCGCGGCGCTCACCTTGGCCGGCACCTTAGACCATCTGGTTTCCCGACCACTTACCACCGCCGGCCGTCCATTCCGGACCATGCTGGCACTCGCGCTGGGTTTCGCGCTGCTCGTCGGCACGCTGGTCTTCGTGGCGCCCACCTGGCACAACAAGTTGTCGGCACTGACTTCCGTTGACCAGGACGCTTCCAGTCGTGAAGCCGTCGCCTGGATCGACGCCAATATCAGCCGCGACAACCGCTTGGTGGTAGAGTCCGCATTATGGACCGACCTGCAGGGCAAGGGTTTCAACAGTCCCGACCCGGTCTGGCTCTATAAGACCGAGACTGACCCCGAGGTCACCCGTGAGATCGGCGGCTGGGAAGGTATCGACTACGTCATCCTGAACGGCCCGACCGTCGGTGCCAAGAATTTCGACCAGGCTTTCCCGACTGTCAGCACCGCGCTCAAGCACGGCACGCTGGTCAAGCAGTTCGGCAAGGATAACCAGGAGATCACCGTCTATAAGATCCGTCACTGATTTCCCCATGCGCCCCGCGCTTTCATCCTGAGCACCCGTGACTGACCGCTCCCCTCATACGAACCCCGCCCCGCTTATGCTGCTGGCGGGGTTTTCTTATTGCCAGGTAGCCCCTGCTAGCCGTGGGCTGCGTCCGGCTCTTGCTTTTGCCTTTGACTTTGCCAGGCGCGGACACATGCCGTTTCCGTGTTTTCGGAATGTTACGACTTTGGTACATTTTCACCCCTGTCGAACGTGTACGGTTCAGCGGACATGCGATTTTATGGAGAATGCGAGGTGCGCAGACTGACGATTACCCTACCGTGCGTCATAAACCACACCCGTAATGAATGTTATAAAAAATTATATTGACAATTACCAGTGAAGCGTGCGATAACCTTGTCATAACGTTGAAACGCCACAGTGCAGAAGAGGAACGATGCAGCCGACCCACGACCAAACCACAACCACCCAGACGGGCAATGACATGACAGATGCCATGGCTAATGACATGGAGCGTATCGATGACGGCTCCGAGACGATGCAGGATCAGGCCACTATCGTCACCAAAACCGGGATACCGATCCGGAATACATTACTGACGCCGACCAGGGTGGCCGTCACCCGGACGACGGCCCGGTCTTCACACACCTGCGTGGCCGATACGCCGCAGACCCGGACCCTACGTCATGCCCCGGTTCACAAACACGACGGTTGGCAATTCACCAACAGCCTGCTGCTCCACCGTATAACCAAACGCATCTCGCAGCAGGAGCTTGCCGACAAGGTCAATGTCAGCCGCCAGACCATCAGCCGGATTGAAAAATTTAAACAGGAGCCATTAGCCAGCCTGGCGATAGCTATCGCCGAAGCGCTGGAAACCAATGTGGAAAATATCTTCAAGCTCCATGGCCGGCCGGCGGCACCGTGGCGGGCTGATCCCTGGATATCGTCACGCAAGAAGTTCCGCGAAACCAACGGCGTGTACCAGCGGCCACGTAACGCCCAGCTGCGCCTATACTGAATCGCTAGGCGTCTAGGCGTCGTCGCGGGCGATGCTTTCCACGAAAGCACCGATGCGCTTGGCGTCGGTCTTGCCCAGATTGAACGGCAGGCTGATATGCACCAGCTGCCCATCAGAAAGCGGGAACGGATAAACCACCCGGTCGGGGTTGGATGGTATAGCTGGGGTAGCAGGCGCTAGGACCGGTTGCGATGGCGCTGGCTGCACAGAGATGGGCGCTGGCGATGCCGTGGCTTCGGACACATCGGCGGAGGATTCCGCGTTGATTCCGGAGGTCTCGGCGGACATAGGCGTAACGGACGGCGCAGGCGGGACGGGCATGCTCGTCACGATGCCTTGGCGGCTACCCGAACCGGAGCGGTTCCGGCGTTGGATTTCCGGCGTCCAACCCGGGTTGTCCAGGAAGCGGATATACCACTCAACGACCTTCTTGACGCGCGACTTATACACCGTCAAGCTGTCGGAACTGTATTTTCCCAGCGTCAAGTTACCAAAGCGGTTCATGTAATCGTCTACATCGACGTTCCTGACTTGCACCGCTTGCCAGCCGTCCTTGCCGTCGATCGTCTCCATGACCTTGGTAAAAGCGATCTTCAACGGATTGATCGCGCCATTGGTCGCCCGACCCTTTTCTATAAGATAATCCAAGTATTTGATGGCGCTCGCCGCCGTACCGTCACCCATAGGAACCCCCCCATGCCCTCATATATGCCATTCGCAATAACTAAGTCGTTACCCTCAACTTGTCACGTCTTAGTATGCTGCTTACACATGTGCAGTGTCAATGACAGTTTTAACACGTTACACAGACGGCGATGAAGACATCCACACTTCCCACAGCCGCGCGCCGGATAACAACCAGGCTCACGTCGTTACTTGAACGGCAGGAGTATCTCAACCACAGCCAAGTGGAACCAACCATGTCGGAGGCCCGGAAGCTGCCTGCAGCCAATTGGCGGCGGCGGGCCGGCTATGCCGTCTCACCGCGGGCCATCATCGCGTTGGCGGGCATGCACCGCGCCGTGCGCCGGGTACGCCGCGGACGCGCTGGCCACAACCGTCGTTTCGTGGCCGGGGAACTTGGCCGACAGCGGCACTTGTTCGACGACATAGGCGGCCGCTCGCTCGAACCGCAACAACGCCGGGCCGTGGTCACCGATGAGGACAACACCTTGGTCGTGGCCGGTGCCGGTTCCGGCAAGACCTTGACGATCGTCGGCAAGGTCCACTATCTAGTCAAAGCCCGCCACGTCGCTCCGGAAGCCATCCTGCCCATCTCATTCACGGCGGCCTCAGCCGAGTCACTCCGGCAGCGCATCGCCATGCCGGGCATACGGCCGATGACCTTCCACGCCTTCGGCCTGTCGGTCGTCCAGGCCACAGAACAGCGTCATCCACGGATTTTTGACGATAGTCAGCTCCCGGAATTATTGGCTGGCTGGGTCCGATTCCTGACGACCCGCGCTAATAGCACATACCGTGACCTATTGGCAGACTATTTGCACCTGCGCAGCAACGGGCAAGCCATAGATCGGGAGCAAGCAGCGCCGTTCCTGTCGCTATGCGCCAGCGTGCTACCGCTGGTCCGTGCCAGAGACGGCGATGTAGCAAGCATCCGACAGCTCCACCGTCAGGCCCGCCCACGCAGACAGGCAGGCTCCAAGGGCCGCACCAGCCAGGCATTGCATCGGCGTACCGACCAATTCCTGATGCTGCTCACGCCGCTGCTCAGCCTATACGAACGCCACCTACGCCGTAACGGCCTGATAGATTTCCATGAGATGATCAACCGCGCCACCGCCTATATAGCCGATGGCCGTTACCGATGCGAGCTGGAGCACGTCATCATCGATGAGTTCCAAGATCTGTCCCCGGACCGTTATCGGTTACTGAGAGCGATACGCCAGCAACGGCCGTCGGTGAAATTCTTCTGCGTCGGCGACGACTGGCAGTCGATATACCGCTTTGCCGGCAGTGACATCGGCCTGTTCCGTGACTTCAGCTACCATTTCGGCGCTACGGCGGTAGTGCACATCGATACGACGTACCGCTTCGGCCAACCGATGATCGGTATAAGCTCGGACTTCATTACCAGGAGCCCCAACCAGACGCCCAAACAACTCAAAGCCCCGGCAGGCAGGCCGCCAACTACATGTAGCGTCAGCCGCCTGGGCACCAAACGCGACGATACCACCGCCCTGCTGGCAGCCCTGGAAACTCTGGAATCGGCACAAGACATGACGGCCGCCAGCGAAGTTTACATCATCGGCCGCTTTAACTTCGACTACCAACGCATCAGCGAGGTACCCGGCAAGCTCACACCGGTACAAAGACCGGACGGTCCCGGATTCGACTACCAATTAGCCACCGGCAGCAGCCTGCGGCTGAGCTTCGTGACGGCCCACCGCGCCAAAGGCCTGGAAGCGGATTTCTGCATCATCCTCAACTGCAACCGCGGCCGGCACGGCTTTCCGGCCAGCCAGCCCGAAGAGCCGGTACTCAGCCTGCTGCTCAGTTCGGCCGATGATTTTGAGCACGGTGAAGAACGGAGGTTATTCTACGTGGCCATGACCCGCGCCCGCCACCACACCGTCTTCATCTGCGACCCTGAACGTGCGTCGCCATTCATCAGTGAGATAGAAGGCCTGCTGTCACCTCCCGGCAAATAGGCGGCTGCGCGAGGTATACTAAGGACGTATGAAAATCGCCAAGCCACGCCTGCCGGTCAAGCTCGAAGACTCGGACAGCTGGGCCTTGGTGCCGGAAGCCGACGTTGAGAAAGTATCCATCGACGGCGGCGAACTGGACGGCCGCACACTACCGGCCTTGAACATCGATGAGGTCAGGTTGGCACGTCTGAACCTCAGCGGCAGCACGCTGGAGCGCCTGCTCGTACGCGACAGCGCCATGCAAGCCTGCGACCTGTCGGGCGTACGCAGCCCGGAAGCCAGCCTGCAACGCGTGACTATAGAAGCCGGACGGATGACCGGATGGGACGTCAGCCGAGGACAACTCCACGACATCAGCTTCAGTGGCTGCAAGCTGAACCTGGCTAATTTCCGCTATGCCCGGCTCCATAACGTCGAATTCGTGGATTGCATCCTGAGCGGCGCCGACTTCATCCAGGCCATGCTCCATAACGTACGCTTCAAACAGTGCCAGCTGGATGGTACCGAGTTCAGCCATAGCATGCTCAAGCATGCTGATTTCCGTGGGTGTGATGTTACCGGCCTGAAGGGCTGGCAACACATGCGTGGCGCAGTGCTCGACCATGACCAGCTGTTAGCCATAGCCCCGCAGCTAGCTGCCGACCTGGGCATACGCGTGGAAGACTGAAAACCCCGCCATCGCTGGCGGGGTTCATTCGGGCGCAGTATGTTAAGTAGGTTTAGAGCTTGTCGCCGGCACCGCAGGCAATCTTGTCGCCATTGGTGTCCAGGCTAAAGCGGTCGGTGCCACTGACCTTGATGCCGTTCGGGAAGTGCATCTTGACGCCACGGCAATCAAGCTTGCCATCAGCGTTGGCCATATGGGCTGGCATACATTCCTGGCCGGGCACGCCGTAATCGTAGAAACAGCCGGCGGAGTTGATACCGTTGGCCTGCTGGTCGCCATTGCTGCCATAGACCTGGTCAGGGCTGACCTTGTTGCCGGTGCTACCGCTCACGCCAGCAGCCGGCGTATCGGTACGGGTACCGGTGCCGGATGGCGTGGCAGCTGCGGCAGCCAGGCTGGTCTGTGACTGGTTGGCAGGGTCGCGGCCGCTGACCGGTGAACCGTCACCGGAATCGACCTGGCTCTGTAGTGACTGCTGGTATTGCTCACTGCTCACCTGCTTGGCACCTTCGTGGCCGGGGCTGGCAACGCCCTGGACCAGGACGAGCGACAGTACCAGTGCCAGGATGAACCCGACCGGGATCATGGTGCGCACCATGGCCGGGCCATGCGGGGCGAACTTGAAGTGAAGCTTGTGCTTGAAGTTGTGATTGAAGTTCATTGGATTATCTCCTTTACCACTATTGGGGAGTCAGTCGGATTCTTAACGTACCATCACCCAGCTGGCGACCGAAGGCACGCCGTCGGAATCGGTGACGGTCAGCATGTACGGGCCAGGAGGCAGCATGTTACGGTTGTTGGTCACGGACACGGTAGCCACGCCGTTCTGAACAGTTACCGGCAGATCGACAAGACGCATGTTGCTGTCCATCTGGTGCGTCACCGACATCGGGCGGATCAGCTGGGCCTGCTTGATCAGTTTGCCAGGGGCATTGACGTTGAAGTTGTAGTTCTGGCCGTAAGTCACGGCAGCCGGGGCGTTGGTGACGGTCGGGCGGGTACCGCGGAACAGGTAAGCCGGTTCGTAGACCGAGACACGCATCTCGAAGCTTCCGTTGCCAGGGTTGGAACCGATGACGATCACCCGGCCGTCAGGCAGCAACAATGATGAGCTGTGGTAGTTGCGGCCGATAGGGTCAGCCGGAACACTGTTCATGGCGTTGGTTGCCGGGTCGTAGATGGCGGCGCTCATGACATTGGTCGAGTCATCACGGTTCAGCTTACCGCCGTTGGAGTA
>JALQUD010000052.1 GCA_023268595.1 Candidatus Saccharimonadia bacterium | reverse complement strand
GTTTTCTGCCTCAGATAACACAGCGCCAACGACAGCACGAAGGTATCCAGGGCTGCCACCCACAACAAACCCTCACCCGATACGCCACCCCCAAGGTGTAAGGCAGCGAAAACTACACTGGTCACCACCGCCGACACCAGGTATGCATATCGCTTACGCAATGAGGTAAAGAAGAAGCCGCGTAGCATGGTTTCTTCGGCTACCGGTGCCGCGACGACCAGCGCCAGGAACACCATGACCAGCGACACGCCGCCGGCGCCATCAAAACCGACGTCCTGCTTCTGCCCCGCATCAAATCCGGGCACCAGCATACGCACGGTCTGCAACAATAGCGCGTAGACCGCGAAGTACACGAACAAGGCCACCACCGCCATCCAAACGTCACGGACAGCCGGCCGAGTAAAGCCGATATCAGACCAACGGATATGACGGAATTGCATGTATTTAGCCAAGACCGCCAAGGCTAGACCTTCGGCCCCGAATACGAACAGGAACTGTACCGCCACAGCCGACCCGATCGACCGCGAGAACGAGCCGACGACCAATGAAGCTATGATCTGGCTGCCTAAGAATATCGCCAGCAACACAGCCAACGCCAAGGCAGGATGCGGCAGTCCATGGCGGCGCACGCGATGCCCGCCGGCCGGGCCGGCTGGCGGTTCGGGCGTGACACCGGGAATGTTAAGACCCTTATCGTCAGAAGAAGCGTTTGACATCGACGACCGTGATCAAGACCATCAGACCGATCAGCAACATGAAGCTGATTCCGTAAGCGTAATTCTCGAATCCTTCGCTTACCTTGCGTCCGAAAAGCCGATGGATATACGTGATGAACAATTTGCCGCCATCAAGCGCCGGAATGGGCAGTACGTTCATGATAGCCAGGCTCAATGAGATGATACCGACCACGAATAAGATGAAACCGATGCCCTGCGATGCGCCGGCTTTCATGACGGCGAAGATACCGACCGGACCGGAAACCTGCTCGCTGGCAGTCGTCTGGCCATTGGTACGGGCGGCGTTATTGCCGGTCACAGCTCCGGCGATGATGGAGCCGACACCGGCTACCGCCTTACCCAGTCCCTGGAACGTAGCTACGCCGAACTGGTACGTCACGGCTACCGACACGACCGGGGCCGACCAGGTGGAGCGACGGAATTCAAAACCCTTCTCGGCCGAGTATTGGCTGACGCCAAGGGCCGGCGGCTTGTCATTCAATGTTACTGGCAGCGTCTTTTCGGCGCCGCCACGTTTGACGACGACATCGACACGCTGGCCGACGTTAGCTGCCGTGACCTTGGCCATCTGCTCGGCGGAAGTTATGCGGCTGCCGGCAATAGATACCACTTGGTCATCGGCCTTGATGCCGGCTTTGGCAGCCGGACCATCAGCCACGGTGCTACCGATCTTGACGACACCTTTGTTCTCCGGCTCTTTGATGACGCTGCTGTCGCTAGCCACGTAGAACTGGTTGTCGATGATCTGCGGCATACCGATCCAACCGACGATCGTGAACAGCACCAAGGCGGCGAACAGGTTCATGACCACGCCGGCAGCCATGATCTTGGTCTTGGCGGCCAGCGAAGCCGCACCGAAGGTGCCAGGCTCGGTATCGGAGTCGTGCTCACCTTTCAGCTTGACGAAACCGCCAAGTGGCAGCCAGTTGAGGCTGAAGATGTAGTCACCCTTGGGGCTCTTTATCTTTTTACTCCAGGCACGCGGCGGAAAGCCGATGCCGAATTCTTCGGCGACCACGCCGTTGCGCCGCGCCATGATGAAGTGGCCCCATTCGTGGATCACGACAAGACCAATGAACAGGATGATTCCCAAAACAAGTAATGCTATTGCCATATCTGTATTCAGTATAGCTTATTTGCTGCGGATTTGACCGGTTTTTGTTTATCGATCTTATTTACCGAAACGGCGGTGACGCGACGAGTACTTGTCAATTTCCTGCCGCAAATCGGCTTCGTCGAAGTCGGGCCAGTACTTCTGATTGAACGCCAGTTCACTATAGGCGGCGTTCCAGAGCATGAAGTTGCTCAGCCGCTGTTCACCGCTAGTACGGATGATCAGGTCGACCGGCGGCACATCGGGTGCATACAGATGGTGCGCGATCAGCTCGGGCGTGATGTCCTCGGGATCGATGCCCGACTGGACGATCTTCTTGGTAGCCTCGACGATCTCCTGCTGGCCGCCGTAGTCCAGACACAACAAAAGCGTACCGCGGGTGTTGTCCTTCGTAAGCTCTTCGGCTTCATGGACCGCCCGGGCCAAGGCGTGGCCCATGCGCAGCTTGGATCCGACCACGCGTAAACGGATGCCCTCTTTGTCCAACTCCTTGACCTCATGCTTGAACACCCAGGCGAACAGCTTCATGAGGTCACGGACCTCCTGCTTATCGCGTTGCCAGTTTTCCGTCGAGAAGACATAGGCTGAAACGTACCGCACACCATGCTTGATGGCGGACTTGCAGATTTTCTTGAGCGCCAGATAGCCCTGGCGATGGCCCTCGGCGATGAGTTTGTTATGCTCCTTGGCCCAGCGGCGGTTGCCGTCGAGGATCAATCCCAGGTGCGTCGGCACCACGTCAGACTTGTCATTCATATTCCGAGTATACGCCCCTTGGACGCACAGAACACTACCGGTTTTTAGACCGTCATGATCTCCTGCTCTTTAGACTTGGAAGCAGCTTCGATGTCAGTCTTAGCCTTGGACATAGCCTCGTCCACCTGCTTTTCCAGACGCTTAGCGTCATCTTCGCCGATGTCCTTATCTTTCTTAGCCTTGTCGATAGCATCGAACGCATCGCGGCGGATGTTGCGCAACGCCACCATGGCGTCCTCTTGCTTACCGCCAAGCTGTTTGACGATCTCGCGGCGGCGCTCTTCGGTGAGCGGTGGCACCGGAATACGGATGACGCGGCCGTCGTCAGTCGGATTCATACCCAGCGTCGGGTTATTGCGAATAGCGTTGGCGATAGCCTGCAGGTTAGACGGGTCGAATGGCGACACTTGGAGCAGCTGCGGCTCCGGCGTGGACACGGTAGCGACCTGCACCATCGGCATCGGCGTGCCATAAGCTTCTACCATGACATTGTCGAGCACGCTCGAGGTGGCACGGCCGGTGCGCAGCTTCTTGAGTTCATCCTGAAAGTGGGCCACGCCGGCCTGCATCTTGGATTGGGCATCGGAAACGATCTGGTTGGGGCTCATAAGTAGTCAATTCTCCTGGGGTTATCAGATTACAGTATACAATACCCGGCTCCCGGATCTGTGCCAAACGCGGCAGTCTGTAAGAAGAGTCTAGGAGAAATGGAGGTAAGAGGTCGGCACAGCGCCATATTTCAGCGCTGCGCCGACCCGTGGATGTGTTTCAGCAGCGGGTGAACTTTCCGAGCGACCAGGCCCAGACTTCACCCCGTGCGATCCAGCCCCACCATTGGCGCGACTGCCAGCAGATAGCCGCCACGTTGGCGTTACCCAACAGCTGGCCGACACCAATGGAACAGACGGCCGCCGTCGTGATCAACGTGCTAGCAGCAGCGGCTTGAGGCAAACCCATGGATTTCTGGTAAGCGGTCCACGACGTGATCGACACGTTCGCACAACCACCTGCCCATGCGATGAACCGCGCCGCAGCGTTGTCCCAAGGGTCGTCCGTCATCATGTAGGCGGCCGGCGCAACGGATACATCCGCGACATCGTCAGCCAAAACGGACTCACCCTGAGCCTGTTGAATACTCGTCGCTGTCATCATTGCCGAGGCCTGATCCGCCACGCGATCGATACTTGACGGGACCGCCAGACCTAGTAGCATTGCGAGCGCGACAACTGCTGCACTCAACGAACGTACCATTCGGACTCCTCCTAGACTCTAAGGAACGAGCGGGTGGGCGCATAGCGGCCAACCTACAATCATCCACCTGTCGGACAATTCGCTCAAAGAGATTTACGCACAACACCATATGTTTGTCAATATTTTTGTATCATTTCTACTTTTTGCATGCTATAATTCTGTTATGAAGAAAGTTTATGCCAAGATATCTTACCAAAAACGTCTAGCACTCTATTGCATGGTTGTCGGGCTCGTTTTTACTGTTCTTTTACGGAACGCCCGTCCTCACAGCAACGACTTTTTTCAGACTTTGAATTTCGGGTTACTCGTCGGATCAGCCATGCTCACCATCACATCTATCCTCATGCTATTGCAGCGGAAAAAAACACCACAGCGATAAGCACCTTTTATAAACGATTGTCTCTACGTTTAGTTGTCACTATCGTGCCATCGTATGGCTGCAGATATTCTTCCAGATAGTCAGCGGTAAGCCTGATGATTCCATGGTATGGTAGACGTTGTGACAGTCCATAAACACACTTCACCCCACGCAAATACCGCACATCCTGTCTTCTTCGCTGTGCTCGCCGCACTTATCATGTCCATAGCCCTCGGTGTCGGCACTTCGCTCGGAAAACTCGTCGCATCACCGCTGCCGGATGCCGGATTCCTCGCCCGCCTGATACCCGCCATGCTCGTGACGACTATCGCGATTGGCGGGGTGTGGGCGTTACTGCTTAGAAAAGGCAGCCTTTCGCTTGAAAAGTCCGGCATCCGGACACCGGACGGCATCATGAAACCTGCGCTGACAGGAGTTTTAGTCGCATCACTAGCAGCCTCGCTCGTAATCCTACCGGCAGTTCTTCTCGGATGGATCCAGCTTGATCTGACAAGCGGTAGCCAGCTGCTCTACTTCTTATTAACCAACCTGATCATAGGCTTATTACTCGAAGCGATACCAGAGGAACTGACGCTGCGAGGCTGGACGTACGGATCATTACTCCAGCGGTTCAATAAAATCTGGTCAGGACTATACACGACCGCACTGTTCATGGTCGTACCGGGCCTGTCGACCGTAGTCTCAGCCGGCTTTAATGTCCTTACAAGCCAGGCGGCCGGCCATATCGGCATCGCGCCGCAGGGTGAAGATCCGATAAGCTACCTTATTCTGCTGGCCATATTCGGCGGTACGCTGATTGCCGCCCGCACTGCCCTGTCCGCCCAACCGGTCTGGACGTCAGTCGGTTTTCATATCACTTTCCTGACCGTTAACAGACTGTTCTTTGCCGATGGCCGTCAGACCGGCCTGGTAGCCGACCGCTTATCGGCGGATGTCGTGCTGTTAGTGCCCGTCTATCTTCTGCTAGCTTGGATCGGTTTCAAGTTGATCGCCAAGCGCAGCCGCAAGCATGAGAGTCTTGGAGCCGCATCGCTATAGCATCCCGGCCACTTCCATACCCTACAGACATAAACAAAGAGAGCCATGAAGGCTCTCTTTGTTATTTTGTGCGTTAACGATGCTAGGCAGCTTCGCCGATGGCGATGCGGCTGAAGCGACGCACGACGATGTTCTCACCCAAGCGGGCGTTGTGGTCCTTGACCAGGTCGCCGACGGTGATGTCGGGGTTCTTGATGTACGGCTGGTCCAGCAGGCAGCGCTCAGCGAAGTATTTAGCGATCTGGCCTTCGATGATCTTGCCGATCATATCTTCGGGCTTGCCTTCGGCAAGCGCTTTCTGTGTGAACTCATCTTTCACGCGCTCGCGCTCTTCGGTTGGGATCTCATCCGAATTGACGTACTGAGGGTTGCTGGCGGCGATGTGCATGGCAACGTCTTTGACCAGTTCAGCAAAGATTTCGTTACGGGCGACGAAGTCGGTCTCACTGTTGATCTCGACGATGACACCGATGCGGCCATCGTGGTTGTAGGTGCCGACCAGACCCTGGCGGGCTTCACGCTCACCACGCTTCTCAGCCTTGGTCAGACCCTTGGTGCGCATTTCTTTCAGAGCGGCGTCAAAGTCGCCGTTAGCTTCATCGAGCGCTTTCTTGGCGTCGGTCATGCCCACGCCGGTAAGCTCGCGCAGACGCTTGATGTCTTCGATGGAAACTGCCATATAATTCTCTCCTTTTACTTAAATCACGTATTCAAACTTCGGAAAATTACTCAACCGGGTACCGATTCTTATCAAACCGTGAACCGGGTGCGGATTCTCGTATTCAGATGCAGTGCAAGGCAGAAGTGAAGCGCGGAGTGAACCGTATCAAGATACGGAGAACGAGCACTGGAACGCCTAACGCAGCAATGCGCTGAATACGAGGATCCCCTACTCCTTGTCGCTAGGCTTAGCCTTGGCTTGGCCCGCTGCAATAGCTTGTTTAAGGTAGTCAGCGATCAGCTGCAAAGTCTTGATGGCATCATCGTTACAAGGAATGACATAGTCAGCCAGGCTTGGGTCGGCGTTGGTGTCGACCAAAGCGATGACCGGGACGTTCAGCTTACGAGCTTCGCGGACGGCGTTGATGTCGTGGTTAAGGTCGACCACGAAGACGGCCGCCGGACGGGCTGGCATGTCCTTGATGCCGCCGTACAGGTAGTTCTTGGCATCGATCTCTTCCTGGAAGCGCTGGACCTCAAGCTTGTTGTACTTGCCGGTCAGTTCACCGCTGGCCATCTTGGACTCCAGGTCCTTCAGGCGCTTGATCTGGGTGCTGACGGTCGGCCAGTTGGTCAGCATACCACCGAGCCAACGGTTGACGACGTATGGCTGCTTGGTGCCGGTAGCGACGTCCAGGATGATCTCCTGTGCCTGGCGCTTGGTACCGACCAGCAGGACCGGCTTG
>JALQUD010000051.1 GCA_023268595.1 Candidatus Saccharimonadia bacterium | reverse complement strand
CTCACTGACCGCCTGCGGCACGTCATAGGCGTCCATGTGGCGGCCGACGTGCTGCGTCAGCTCGTGTACGCGGCTGACTACCCAACGGTCCAGCGGATTGTCCAGCGCATCCGTCGGGTCGGACAGGTCACCGTCCCATTCCCAACCATCGACGTCGGCATACAACGTGAAGAAGTCGTACATGTTCCATGCCATCGCCAGCTTACGCTGCACATCGGCCACGTCCTTGTCCTGCAGACTGAAGTCTTCCCCGTTCAACAGCGGCGACTGCATCAGCAGGAAGCGCAGCGCGTCAGCGCTGTACTGGTCCATCAGCTCGTTCGGGTCGGTAAAGTTACCGAAAGACTTACTCATCTTGCGGCCGTCATTGCCCGCCACCGTACCGGTGACGATGACGTTCTTATAGGCGTTCTTACCGAATAAGCCGACGTTGACGGCGTGCACATAGTAGAACCAGGCGCGTACCTGGCCGACGTACTCGGCTATGAAGTCACCCGGGAAGTTCTGCTCGAACTTCTCGACGTTCTCGAACGGATAGTGGAACTGGGCGAACGGCATGCTGCCGCTCTCGAACCAACAGTCCAGCACTTTGTCGATACGTCGGTACTCCACGCCGTCGATCGTGAAGGTAACGTCGTCGACCCATGGCCGGTGATAATCTTCCAGCTCGACACCGCTCAGCTCCTTGAGCTCAGCGTAGCTGCCGACCACCTTGACAAGAGTGTTGCCTTTGGCGTCGGTACCCTTCCAGACCGGCATGGCCGTCGCCCAGAAGCGGTCACGGCTCAGGTTCCAATCAGGGGCCGACTCGACAGTCTTGGCGAAGCGGCCGTTCTTGATATGCGCCGGGAACCAGTTGACGTCGGTGTTCTCTTCAAGCATCTCGCTACGCTGGCCGTCAACGTCCATGAACCAGCTGGGGTGTGCCCGGTACATCAGTTTGGTGCCGCAACGGTGGCAGTGCGGATAGGAGTGCTTGATGTAATCGATCTTCCAGACGATACCGCGCTCTTTAAGTTCCTTGGCGATCGGCTTGTTGACATCCCAGACGTACTGGCCTTGCCAGTCGCCTTCCGTATAAAAACCATTGTCATCAATTACATTGACAAACGGAAAACCCTCGCTCCGCGACAATGCATAATCCTCTTCGCCATAGGCCGGAGCCAAGTGGACGATGCCGGTACCGTCTTCCAGGTTGACGTAGTCGGCGTGCCAGACGCGATGAGCCTTATCGTTGTCCTGGGTGTTACGA
The DNA here is from genome assembly GCA_023268595.1 of Candidatus Saccharimonadia bacterium. Lineage (GTDB taxonomy): Bacteria > Patescibacteriota > Saccharimonadia > Saccharimonadales > UBA4665 > JALQUD01. The sequence goes on along the minus strand of JALQUD010000051.1, from coordinate 5,721 downwards.
CTTTCAAACAACGGTTCATAGGTCTTACCTACCAGTTCTTCTCCGTTTAATTCGCGCAACATTGTGTACGGTACTACATTGTGCTTTTCATCGGTCAGCACTTTATCTAACAACGCCTTTGCTAGGATCAGACGCTGGCCATCAACCTCTACTTCGGCATATGTCTCGGCCTTATTGACGGCAATCGCCGTGTTGGCAGGCAGTGTCCAGGGCGTGGTGGTCCATGCCAGCAGGTAGGCGTCTTCGTTTGTCAGCTTGAATCTGACAAAAACTGACGGGTCAGTCACGTCCTGATAGCTATTGTCCATGGCGACTTCGGCCTTGGAAATCGGCGTGGCGTCGCGGGTACAGTACAGCAGCACCTTCTCACCTTCATAGATCTTGCCCTTTTCATAGAGCGTCTTAAAAGCCCACCAGACCGACTCCATGAACTCCTTGTCCATGGTCTTATACGCGCCCTTGAAGTCGACCCAGCGGCCGATACGGTCGATGGTATCCTCCCAGAGCGAACCGGTCTGGACCATGTTGTCACGACAGGTGGTGATGTACTCTTCCAGTGAGATCTTAGTACCGATGTCGCGCTTATCGTGGATGCCCAGCTTCTTCTCGGTAAAGACTTCGGCCGGCAGACCGTGGCAATCCCAACCCCAGACGCGTTCCACGCGCTTACCCTTCATCGTCCAATAACGCGGCACCGCATCTTTGACCACGCTCGACAGCAACGTGCCGTGGTGCGGCACACCGGTGATGAACGGCGGGCCGTCATAAAATACGTAGGCGTCATCCGCCGGACGTTGTTCGACCGACTTCTCGAAGGTCTTGTCGGCCTTCCACTGACGTACCAGGTCTTTCTCGTACTCCAGCGCCTTGCGGCGGCTGTTCTGTTTGAACTTCATAGCGCTTCCTTTCCATCTTGGTCATAATGTGCCAGCTTTATAGCAATCCGGACCGGCTCCAGAGGCATCGGTCCAAATAAAAAGAACCATTGCTCCTGATATCGGATTCCCTATCCATGACAGATAAGGAAGGTACCATCCGATTTCCAAAAGGAATGATTCTTTCTGGCGCTTGGTTGTCGCTGTAACGGGCTGCCCGACGGGTTCTACTGGTCATGGCACGATAACGATGATGACGTTCTTCCCGTGCCGTGCACCCCAGGCCGTGACTAGGGCTGCTCGTGGTTGATATCCACTCAGACGGCGTACCGAATTGTAAGCCCATCATACCGCTTCGACCCCTTATTTACAAGCAGTCACTCATGGCATGACCAGCTTTTAAGCTATACTTAATATACTATATGTACAGTAACCACTGACACATAACCAAGGATAGGACCTCAACGTATCATGGATTCCCACCATTCCGAGCACACCAACCAGCAAACTGATCTGAAACCATATGACAGCGGCAACAAGACCAAGGTCATCGTCACCGTAGCAGTACTGCTGGTCGCCGTATTGCTAGTCGTCGGCATCAAGGCCTTCGCCAGCAAACCGGAAGAAACAGCGACCAACGGCACCACGCAGCAAAGCTCCGGAGCTGATTCTTCGGGCTCAGGCCAGAATTCCGGCGCCGCCGCCGATCCGGCCGGCACCACCTATAAAGACGGGACATATGACGCTACCGGCAGTTACACGACACCTGAAAGCCAAGAAGAGATAAAGGTCAGCCTGACCGTCAAGGACGGTACCGTCACCGATACCAACGTCAGCTTCGACCCCAAGAAATCCGAAAGCCGCCAGTGGCAGCAACGCTTTGCCAGCGGTTACAAGCAAGAAGTTGTCGGCAAGCCACTCAGTAGCCTGTCGCTCAGCCGCGTGTCGGGCTCGTCACTGACCCCGATGGGATTCAATGACGCCGTCGATACTATCCGCCAACAGGCAAAATCATAACCGGCCGATAGCAGCTGACCAGGGTTATGACCGACCACATCACCTACCACCAGACGTTCGAAGCGATTGGCACCCACTGGTCGGTCAGTCTGCTGGACCATCGGCTGCAGTCCGACCACGACTTAGTCATGGGCCGCGTCATTGACCGTATCGCCCGTTTTGATGCTGATTATTCGCGTTTCCGGAGTGACTCACTCATATCGGCCATAGGTAAGCAAGCCGGCTCGTATCAGTTACCACAGGACGCCCAGCCGATGTTCGACCTGTACCACCAGCTGTATGACATCACCGATGGAGCCATGACACCGCTGATCGGCGACCTGCTGGCCGATGCCGGCTACGACGCCAGCTACACGCTTAAACCAGGCCGACTGCGTCAGGTACCAACCTGGCAAGACAGCCTGGAATATGACTTCCCGGCGCTCAAGACCTATCAGCCCGTGACGCTCGACCTGGGTGCTATCGGTAAGGGTTACCTGATCGATCTTGTCTCGGAGATCATCGAGTCCCATAACATCGGCCGGTACGTCGTTGATGCCGGCGGCGACATCCGACAGCGCGGCTTACATGATTCATATGACCGGATAGGCCTTGAGGATCCAGCCGATCCTGGCCAGGCCGTCGGTATTGCCTCTATTGGTGACCGTAGTCTGTGCGGCTCCTCGGGTAACCGGCGCAGCTGGGGTGATGGCACTGCCACTGATGGCGGCGGCATGCACCACATCATGGATCCGCACCACCGACGGCCGGTACGGCGCATCGCCGGCCTCTGGACCGTCGCCGATGACACCATGACGGCAGATGCGATGTCGACCGCCTTGTTCTTCGTGGAGCCCGAAACCCTGCGCCAGCACTTTGAGTTCGAGTATCTGATATTGTACGACGGTAACACTACGTCATCCGGGCGACCAGTCAGCCGATCGGAACATTTTCCGGCCGAGTTGTTTACTGCATAATAAGGAGCATTTATGAGCATCGTTAGCAAACCACTGGCCTTGATCGACGAACAGCTGAACCGCATGACCATGTACCGTGTCGTGCTATTCGGTTTGCTTACCCTTACCGCGGCAAGCTTCATACTATCACTATCAGGCATGCTTGGTTTTACTAGTATTAGCTTACTAGCATTATTAGGCTTGTTAGGAATAATATGCACACCGCTCAATTACGCGCTCAGCAAACTATTCAAAGTGCCGTTCATGATGGAGCCGACGGCCATCACGATTCTTATACTTTATATGATATTACCGCCGGTCACGTCAGTAACCGAAGGATTGGTCGCAATACTCGCCGGAGGTATAGCCATCGCTTCCAAATATCTCATCACCGCCCGCGGCCGCCATATATTCAACCCGGCAGCCTTCGGACTAGCAGCAGTCGTCATAGCTGGACTGTCGTCGTCCATGTGGTGGGTCGGCAGCATGTACATGCTGCCGTTCACGGCACTTGTCGGATTACTCGTATTACGCAAGACCCGTCGCTTCAGCATCTTCGCCACCTTTGCTATGGTCAGTCTGACCATCCTATTGATAACCGGTATAGCCGATGGACGCAGTCCGTCCGATATCATACGTCTGGCCATCGTGTCCGGGCCACTGTTGTTTGCCGGAGCGATCATGCTTACCGAACCGGCTACCATGCCAGCCAATCATCGGTACCGACTGATCTTCGCAGCACTCGTCGGCGTAGTGTATGCCGGGCATTTTTCAATCGGGCCGGTCTCCTCAACGCCAGAGGTGGCATTGCTCATCGGCAACCTGTTCGCATTGGCAGTCACGCCAGCAAACCGCCTGACGTTACGCCTGATCAAGAAACATCGCATGTCGCACAATGTCTACGACTACGAGTTCCAGGAAATCAGCGGCAAGCCGCTCGCGTTCAAGGCCGGCCAGTACGCCGAGATCACCTTGCCACTCGCCAAGTCTGACAGCCGGGGCAACCGGCGCACCTTCACTATCGCCTCGGCCCCGTCCGAAAAGCAGGTCCACTTCGGCGTCCGTTTTCATCAGCCATCCAGCCGGTTCAAAATCGCCTTCCATGATTTGGAGCCCGGCGCCATCGTTCATGCCAACCACATCAATGGCGATTTCGTACTGCCTGCCGACTCCACTAAAAAGCTAGCCTTTATCGCCGGCGGTATCGGCATCACGCCGTTCCGTGCCCACCTGATGGACCTATTGGATCGTGGCGAAAAGCGTGACATCGTCCTGCTATATATCGCCAGCACCAGTGAAGACATAAGTTACAAAGACGTATTAGACCGGGCTCGCAATGAGTTAAAAATCAAGGTCGTACCGATTGTCAGCAATGGCAACAAGACGCGTCTGGACACGGCCCGCATCACCGCTGAACTACCGGATTACCATGAGCGGGTATTCTATGTGTCCGGTTCTAATGCCATGGTGGATAACACAACGGAATTACTTACTTCCACAGGGGTCAAGCGTCACCATATCAGGACCGACCATTTCTCCGGCTACTAGTGATACCGTTGAGTCATAGACTAAAAACTCCAAGCTCTTATCCGGCTTGGAGTTTTTTTACGTAACAGTGCGCCTGTCAGCTACTGCGTTTGCGAGGTATAGAAGTACGAGGCGACTTCGTCCATCAGCGGCAGCGTCGGACCGGTCCAACATTGCATCATGCGGCCATCGTCGGCCAGCACCATGATGGCCGGAGTCTCATAGATATCATAGATGCTCAGTTGCGCCGAACCGTCACGGGTCTCGGTGCTTAGCACCTCCATCCGGCGGCCAACCCCTTCGTGCAAACGCTCAAAATCATGTACGAACGTTTCAACGCTACGGGCGCTGTCGGAGTTGGGCTTATAAACGATGCATAATCTCATTGGTTTTAGTGTAGCATACCCGTGGCTACGTGACACATATGTCACGTTACAACGCTTGTGACTATCATCACTCACCTGTTGCCGCCTAAAGATAAAAAGAACCTCTCCGCGGACGGAGAGGTTCTTTGTCACGATGCCATGGCACTAGGAAGCAAGTGGCTGCTCCTCAACCGAGCCATGGGTACCGATCGGCCTATGAACAACCGGTGGTGCTGCCGCAGCTAGTACAGACGTAGCAGCTACCGGCACGCTGGGTTTGGTTGCCGCAGTTGAAACATAGTGGCGCAGCGTCGTCGTGAGCTTGCTTAGCTTTGGCAGGAGCTTCTGCCAAGCCAGGTTTGGTAGTAGCTTGGGCGACCGCCTGCTGCAGACCGGCGGCCTGGCTGACTGGCGCGGCCTCGGCGACCGTCACGGCCGGTTCGGCCGGAGCGGCCTCGTGGCTCAGGTGACCCTCGACCGACTGGTCATCGGTCAATAGGCTGGTCTGGGCCGACAGTTCCGGCATGTCTTCCAAAGAAGCCAAGCCAAGCTCTAACCGGTCGTCGAACGACAGGTAGTCCAGTGCCAGACGGCGGAAGATGTAGTCGGTGATCGAGCTGGCGGTCCGGACTTCAGGATCGTCAGTCATGCCGCTTGGTGCGAAGGTCGTACCGCGCAGCGTCTTGACGTAGCTCTTCAGCGGCACACCATACTGCAGACCGTGGCTGACACTGATGGCAAAGGAGTCCATCAGTCCGGCTAGGGTGCTTCCCTGCTTAGAGACGCTGATGAACAGTTCGCCTGGCTGGCCGTCCTCGTACAGGCCGACGATGAAGTAGCCCTTCAGGTCGGACAGCTCGAAGTGGTAGGTGCGTGAGTTACGGACCCGTGGCAGCTTGCGGCGGATGGTGCCGCGCACGGCCGATTTCTCGATGCCGGCCACAGCCTGGACCTGGCTAGCGGTGTGGGTCGAAGCTTCTGCCACTACCGGCGCGTCAGCGT
>JALQUD010000050.1 GCA_023268595.1 Candidatus Saccharimonadia bacterium | reverse complement strand
AGGCAATTGGAAAGCCTACCTCGACAAAGACCCATCACGCGTTATCTACACTTGGTTCGAGGATCAGAAGAGCAGCCAATACATACTGGACCGCACCCTCGGTCACTTCAGCGACGAGGAGCTCCAGCATTACAAAAGTCAGTTGCGGCCGGTCGATGAAATACTGAAACAGTTCGGCGGCAACCATCAGAAACCAGCTCCGTTACCGAACGACTATAAAATAGCTCTGGTTGATGACTGGATCGGTACTGGTCGCCAGCTTTCTGCCGCCTACGGCCAACAGATAGAGGACCGCTGGCCATACGAAGAGCTTCCCCGGGTCGAGATCCAGCTCATCACCGGCAGCCGCGAGTTGACATCCACCGGCCTCACGACCAACAGCTACTCCACGGGAACAAACCTGCCCGTCACAGCCGTTTACGAAAGCCGACCGACAGCTTCGGGCGAGCCGTACGTAACCGGCATCCACAGTTCGACCGACGATAGGTTCGAAGTGCCTATCGGCGACATGGTCCGGCGGCTGCGTGAGGCCTACGGCCAAGACGATGCCGTCATGCCGCCGCTTACCAATATAGTCAGACCATACCGTCGGAATGGCTATCAGGCCCACAATATCGAACGGCTTACAGCCGCTTAAGCCGCCGCTGCAATTCCGACGGCGTCATATACTGCACGTCGACGGCGTCGCCGATGCTGAAAGCACCGACCTTGGTGCGGCGCAGATCCGACATATACGCCCCGGTACCCAATTCCCTACCTATGTCTTCCACTAAGGAACGTATGTACGTGCCGCTGGACACATCGGCCGAGAAGTTCACGATAGGATATTCATAAGACTGCAAGACGTTGGCATTGATACGCGCCGGCCGGGCCTCCAACACGACCTCCTTGCCTGCCCGGGCCAGCTTATACGCCCGCTGACCGTTGACCTTCATGGCCGAAAAGGCCGGCGGCACCTGCATGATGTCACCGGTGAACTTCACCAGGGCCGCTTGCAGCGCCTCGGCCGTCGGAACCAGTTCAGAAACCTCGGTGATATCACCTTCCTGGTCTCCAGTCGTGCTGGCCTTACCGAGCGTCATCGTCACGTCATAGGTTTTGTCGAGCTTGGTCAGCTCCATGGCCCGCTTGGTGTACTTGCCAAGCAACACGACCATCAGGCCGGTCGCCGACGGATCCAAGGTGCCGGTATGTCCGGCTGGAAAGCGCTTCTTGCGGTTTTCACCGGGCTTGAGCTCGGCTATATCCAGGCCGTTCTGCTGAACCATGCGCCGGATGTAATTGACCACATCGAAACTGGTCCAACCCTTGGGCTTATCAATGAGCACATAGCCGTTCATGGCAGTCATTGTATCAGATGCGGAAGCGATATCGCGGTTTAACGCATGGCCGCTTGGACGGGCGGCGGAGCCGGAGGCGGCGTCGAGCCGGCGACCGGCGTCGGGAGCGGCCGGGTAGCGGCCGGAGCTGCCGGTGCCGGAGCCTGAGCCAACGGCGTGATCAGACTGGCGGTCTGGCCGGAATCGTCCTGCGGAGCCGCCGCGCCATCCGTATCCGGAGCGGCCGCAGTCTTTTGCTCCTGGACCTGCTGCTCCAGCTGTGTCAGCGTCGGTGTTGGTGCCTGCGGCAAAGAGTCGACGAACTGCTCCGGTGCTTGCGGGGCTTCTTCCGACTCAGATGACTCACCGACTACGGCACCAGACGAGGCACCGGCCGGCAACGGCTCAAGCGTGGGCAGGAGTGAATCGGTCGCATCAGTAGGTGCAGCGTCTACCGGCTGTTGAGCACGGTCATCCCGGCGCGGTGCGGCTGGCGTCGTGTCAATCAACTGGCGTGGCGCAGCATGACCATGGTGCAGGATGGGAGCATGCGCCTGGTGGTCGGCCGCCTGTTTGTCCAGCGAGCTGGCGGCACGTTCGTTTGGCAGGTTGGCGGTGAGCGTTCCACCCAATGTCGGCGGCTCAAAGGAATACGCCGAGTTCTCCATACCGGCCATGTCATGGCTGTCGTTAAGCTCTTCCTGGCGGTGCAACGGTTCCACGGCCCGGCGCTTAAGCGGCTCGACGAATGCACGCGGATGCGTATCGACCTGCCGGTCTTTCAGGTAATCAAGCGCTGCCTTCTCTTCAGCCTGCTCCGCGACGGCTTCAGCCTGTCTACGTTGCTCTTCTTCCAGGCGACGCTGCTCTTGCGCCTGACGCTGCTGCTCTTCTTCCTGCCGCTGTCGCTCTGCGGCTTCAGCCGCCTCATCGTGCGACGGCTCCTGCGCTTGCTGGATGTCGGTCTGGGATTCAAGCGCCTGGTTAGCCTCGGCTAATACGCTGGAGAGCTGGTCCGCCTGCTCTTCCTTCCACGGGTCTGTCTGTTCTGGCTCTGGAGTGGGCTCACCTTCGGTGGTCTGTACTGATTCGGAATTGGCCGCCGTACCCTCAGCTTCGAGGGGCGGCTGAGAAAAAGACGGCTGCTCCTCCCCTTGCGTATCGTGCGTATCGGATGTATCCGGCTGGCCTTCCAAAGGCGGTCCGGATTCAGGCTGGGCATCCATGCCGTTGAGTTGGTTGAGGTCGATGATATCGGCATTGGCGGACTGGTCCTGGTGCTGGCCATCTCCTTGCCCCTCGTCGTGGTTCTCTTGCTGGCCCTCCAGCTGAGGAATGTCAAAATCAGCGTTCTCCTGGGCGAACGGCGACACTGGCTCGTCGGTGTGCTCGATCTGCAACGCACCACCATCATCATTGGTGGCATCGTCAGCGGCCGCTTCCATCTGCGGAAGTCCGTCCAGTTGCTGTTCGTCGGCGGCTTGCGGCATCGGCTCGGGTAGCGGTTCAGGCTCACTCAGCTTGGCTGATACCAATTCCTGGTTAGCGCCGGCCGTCAATAGCCGTGAAGCGACTTGCATGGTCTCAGGCGTGACCTTGTTGTTGCCGAACCGCTCGGTCTCGGCCACGATACCGGTCAGCAAGGCGGTAGCCACCTGGTTGTCGATAGCATCTTCCTTGCCAAGGTCGTTAGCGATCTCGGAAATCATCTCCGACAGGCTGCTAGCGTTCTCGTCAATCCAAGCGATACTGCCCAGGTCCTGGCTTGGGCCACCCTGGTTATTGACGCTCAGCACCGTGGCATCATGCAGGATGCGCCCGTGCTCGGTGATGGCGGTATCCACATCATCCTGATTATGTATGCCAAGCGCCACCACTACGTCGACGTTAAAATCGCCAGGCTCGAAGTTCAGATCTGCCGGGCTTAATGATGTCCGATACGGCGTGATGAAAATCTTAACCACCGTGTCTTCGATCTTGTACCGCAGCTTGTCGGCCTTTGCCTTGTCCAGCGAGATGATGAAGTCCTGTAACGAGTCAGTATTCTTCTCGATAGTCTTATCGGGTTCCAGGAAATCCAAGGCAGCCGGAACCTGTCCACTGAAGACGGCCGTGCCATGCTTACCGAGTTCATTGATAACCAGCGTCAGGGCGATACAGGCGGCCAACTGGTCGATGGTCGGGCCATTCTTGACCGTCACCAGGATGTTATTCGCCTCTTTTAGGGTGTCGATGACGTGTTGCTTTGGGTTGTCCATGGAGTTCGAACCGCGCTGTCCTCTACTTATGTTTTTATGCCTGTACCCTGCGAATCAAGTGGGCGAGAATCGTTATTTTTGACTACTTGGTCACAGCGTAGCATACTAAGCATGAGCATAGCAAGAACCGGCGCACGGCAGCGATACCGGCAATAGCAGGTGCACCGTAAGCACCATCAACGGTGTTACCCTTTACAAACAGATGTAAAATCTGTATAGTTCTCTTCTGATTGTAATAGAAGCGTCAGTAGCTAATTTGATCAATAAGTGAGGAATCATTAATGCCAATCATCAAGTCCGCTAAGAAGCGTGTCCGTGTAGCCGAAAAAGCTACCATCCGCAACGTCAAGACCAAGCGCAGCCTGCGTACCGCGCTCAAGTCATTCCACCGCGCCATCACCGGCGGCGAAAAAGACGCTGCAGCCAAGCTGAGCGAAGCTCAGAGCAACCTTGACCAGGCCGTCAAGAAGGGCATCCTGCACAAGAACAAGGCCGCCCGCCAGAAGGCCCAGCTGGCCAAGGCCGCCAAAGCCGCCGGCACGGCAACCGTAGCCGCCGACAAGCCAGCCGCCAAGAAGGCCGCACCAAAAGCCAAAGCCGCTGCCAAGCCTGCAGCTGCCAAGAAGGCTCCTGCCGCTAAGAAGCCAGCCGCAGCCAAGAAGCCGGCTGCCAAGAAGGCCGACAAATAGTTACGCTAGTTGCGCACACGCGCTGACTCATAAAACGGACCGTCCCAGGACGGTCCGTTTTTCATTTTCGTTGCCAGTGCACCAACCACTCGTCCATCGGACTACCCCCTCGACGGGGAACCCAGCTGCAGCAGGTACGTTCTGAGCGCCTCATCGGCATCAAGTGATTCACGCTTGAGACGGGTGTCGATGCTCAGCAACTTCTGTAGCAAGCGCTTGAATTCCGTGGCAGGAATCTTATTGGCTATCGTGACGGACTTCTTGACCACGTATGGGCTCAGCTTAGCCTCCTTGGCGACCTGGTCCGGCGTGCGTTTGCCGGCAGTCTTTATCAGCGCGATTATATGCAGCTGCCAGGCCAGCATGGCGATGATCTGCTGCGGCTCCACTTTCATGGCGCGCTGCTCGTCATACAACGCCATGGCCCGTTTGGTATTGCCGCTGAACGCGGCCTCCAATAATTCGAACACGGTACTCTGTGGAGTCCGCTCGGTCATGGTGTCGATCGTCTGACGGGTCACGTTGGAGTCATACAGACACAGCTTGTCGATCTCATTCGACAGGGCACGCTGGTCCAGACCGATCCGGTCGACCAGATAGCGTGCATCACCCGGTGAAATGGATCCGCCATTCTGCTTCGCGCGGTCAACCAGCCAGCGTGTCGCCGTCGGCTGGTCAAGCTCGTTGAATTCGCGGAAATCGGTCTGCTTCTTCAGTAGTTTATAGAACGACCCGCGCTTATCGAGCTTAGGCTCGACGAAGACGAGACCGGTGGTCTCCGGGATATCCTTCATGAGTGCGGCGGCCTGCTCGGTCAGACGCTTGTTGGCGCTTGCCGCCCGTATCACCACCAGCTTGGCATCAGCCAGGAACGAAACCGTCGTCAACGATTCATATAGCCGCTCATACTCGGCCTCTTCCCCGTCGATCCGCTCCAAGCCCATCTCGTCATGGTCTGCCAGGAATGCGGCGACGATCGAGTCCAGCTCACTCTTGAGGCCGAAACTGTTGGCACCGGTCAGTGTCACGATCATCGCAGGAGTTTACCGAACTGGCCGGCTTCCTGGCTGACGCCGCTACAGGTATCCTGCTTGAGATCGGCGCCGTCGACGCCACAGGGTTTATCGCGGTTAGCCGACCAGTATCCCCAGGTACCGATGCCCTTGTCACGAATGAATTGCCGGATCGTCACGGCATCTGCCACGGTGAATGTTTCTCCACCGGTATTATCGCCAAGCAGAACGATCAGATTCACCGCCCGGTGAGCTTCCTGTTGGCTGATGCCCGGATACATTGACTGCATCTGACGTACCGTACCTTCAACGGCTGTCTTGATGACATCGGACTGCCGGCCCGATGACTGGCCGAAGATCATAGCCATGATGCCGACATTCGATACTTTCACTCCGGCATCGCGGAACCGCTTAAGCGTGTTCAAGCCGCCATCGACCAATCCTTGCGGGCCCACCGGCACCGTCAACGAGATAAGCAGGCCCGGATTAGCATCCTGCAAGTCCTTGGCGGCCTGGACACGGCGGGCCATCGCCGCCTGGTTTGACTCGCTATCGTACTCGATGTCAAAGTTTATGTGCGTCAGCTCATAGGTGTCTATGACCGATTGGTATGCAGCCTGAAGTGCCCTGGGGTCGGTGCAGGAGTTTGATAATTCGGTACCGCTTTCACCACCGAACGAGACCGACACGTCACCACCACGATCACGCACGGAACGGATGTCTGCTGCCACCGCCCTACCCCGCTGGCTCGTCAGACCAAGCTCCGTCCGCCCGTCCCAGGCCGGCGTACAGCCGGCGCCGAGTATGAATGCGGCATGAAATTGGTCAGTGCCGACACGCTCACCGTAATCCGCCATGGATACGCCGCCATACGGCAAATAGGCGTACGGCGTGAGGCCGGTAGCCAGTGGTGTCAGAAGCGGGTTGCCCGAAGTCCCTGCCTTGATGCCACCCGCGGAAGGCACAGGACGCCCGTCCTGCGTACCCGGCCGCTGCCGTGAAGTATCGGGGGTGGCAGCACGGCTGGAAGCCAGCAGGTATGTTCCGACACCGGCGAATATCAGTACGGCCACGGCCGCAGTTATCCGTTTGAACCCCCACCGGCGTGCCTGTGGTTTTAGCACGGCAACCCCTCTCTTATTTGATTAAGCACACGAAGTATATCAGATGGCGCACCAGACTAGCTGGACTTTGCTACCTGGCAGACCGGACAGGTGTGCGTGCCCCGGCCGGCGACTTTAGTCTTTTCTATGATGGCACCGCATCGTGGACACGGCTGCCCTTCGCGGCAAAAAACGCTGGCGAACGTCAGATACTTGCCCGGCTTACCCTCGGCATCGACATAATGCTGGTCTGTGCTACCGCCCTTGGAAATGGACAGCTTCAGAATATCGACCAATGCCTTGTGCAGGTGGCGGTAATCGTCGTCGGTCAGATAACACACCAACGTCGTGGGGTGCAGTCGCGCTCCCCAGAGTGATTCATCGGCATAGATGTTGCCGACTCCGGCCACTACCGTCTGGTCAAGCAACGCCGCCTTGATGTTAGTGTTCTTGCGTCTGAGCAGCCGCTCTTTGAGCACCTGCCAGGTGAAAGCCGTCTCCAACGGCTCCGGGCCGACTTTCTGAAAGAAGTCGATCTGCGGCACCTCCGCCGTCGGCAGCAGCCGCATCCAGCCGAACTTGCGCTGATCGTTGAAGAATAACCGGGATCCG
>JALQUD010000004.1 GCA_023268595.1 Candidatus Saccharimonadia bacterium | reverse complement strand
CCCGTCGAACTCCGCTGACACGCACGACCCTGCCCGCGCACGACGCACCGTCCGGTCGAACGACAACTGAACCGCTGGCCGCGTTGGGTTTCGTGGGTGCGCTTCCTGATGCACAACAGGCACCACGGCTGCCGGTTGGTGAGCGGGTAGCGACTCCCCTTGCGTGTGGGATCCAGTTGTCGAGAGGGACGAGTTCTCACCTACTCCCCTCGCCCTTTCGTCGACCCTTGTTTTTCTCAACGCTCACAGTCACGGCTTCCACAACCAGACCAGAGGGCACGCCGGGTACGGGGATGGATTACTAGACGCACGTAAGAACAGGGGTCGAGTCCGATCACTTGCTCGGGCGCATTTAGACATCGACCTAACTCAGCCTTGCAGAAATCGAAGGTGTTTGTTAACTTGCATTTTGCAAGTAATAATCCGCAACGCCTGCGGACAGCACCGACCACGCCCAACTCAATCCTTAGGAGCGATCAGACATGACCGAAAGAGTCCTCGTTACAGGCATTAGCGGCTACATCGGGCAGCACATCGCAGCCGAATTGCTTCGAAGTAACTACGAGGTCATTGGGACTGTTCGCTCACAATCAAAGACCGAAGCAACGAAGGACGCGATCGCAGCCGTAGCCCCGGTAGACCGTCTTAGCTTCGCGGAGACGAATCTTGTCTCCGATGCTGGCTGGGACGATGCCATGTCTGGATGCACATACGTCATGCATGTCGCGTCTCCATTCATCCTGACCGAGCCGAAAGATGAAAATGACGTGATTGCTCCGGCGGTCAATGGGACCGTCCGCGTGATCAAGGCTGCGCAACGGGCTGGAGTGACCCGCCTCGTTCTCACATCATCCACCTTCGCGATGGTTGCCGGCCGGAGCAACGGCCGCTACGGCCCTGACTCCTGGTCGGACACCACCGCAAACATCGGCGCCTACGCCAAGAGCAAGACGCTCGCTGAGCAAGCTGCCTGGGAAGCCGTTCAGGGGGGTGACATGGAACTCACCGTCATTAATCCCGGTGGGGTCTCTGGACCACCGCTAGACCCTGAACTCAGCAGCTCAAGCGTCTCGATGATGTCCGACATGATCGGTGGCAAGATGCCGATGCTCCCAGACATTGCTCTGAACGTGGTCGACGTCCGGGACGTGGCAAAGCTCCACGTGAAAGCGATGACCACACCTCTCGCCGCAGGGCAACGTTTCATCGCGGCCACCTCAGACCCCGTGCCCTACACGGAACTTGCCGAGATTCTCAAGCAAGCCGGCTACTCAAGGGTCTCAACGCGCAAAGCACCGACGGTGCTCCTCAAGGCGATGGGCCTGTTTAGTCGAGAAGCACGCGGCGCCGTGCCGATGCTGGGAAAGCGAACCACCCTCGACACAACAACAACGTCACAAGTTCTTGACTGGCGAGCCACCCCAATGAAAACCTCCTTCTTGGACATGGCTGCTTCTCTGTCGACCCAGGGGACCAATGAGCAAAGAAATAGCGCGTGACGGATGGCGGTCTGTCTGTCCCGTAAGTTCCGGGCTTGATTGCCTTGGCGACAAATGGTCCTTGCTCATCGTGCGGGACTTGCTGGCACACGGCCGCCTAACGTACTCAGAGTTCCTCACCGCACCCGAACACATCTCCTCGAACATCCTGGCCTCCAGGCTTCGCTCCCTCACCGCCGCCGGCATCATTGAGCGGACAAACCCGGAAGCAGCTGCTCGGAACAACACCTACCAACTCACAAAGAGCGGCAGGGATCTGCAGCCTGTCATCGAGGGGTTGGGGACGTGGTCCCAAACTCACTTAAAAGCACTTCACCCTGACATGGTGGAGCCGTGGAGGTCGGTGAGGTAATAGTAGTAATTGCTGCCGATGGTCTGGCTAGTTATCGGGTTGGATCCAGCAGGCAGGCGGGTATAGTAGGTGCTGGTCGTGCCGGTGGTATCAGCGGAGTTCGTAACGTTTTCGTATCTTGTCGGCAGCATTCTTGGCACTCGCTTTACCGACTACATAACTATTGGCGATCGATCGCGACTCCTTGGAGACTACAAGTCCTTCCAAATATTCGTTCGCGACAGCTTGGTTTACTTTTTTTGCCGCTTGCTCGTTTGCTTGTCCATAATAATCTGATTATATCAAAAGGCTTAGAGCGAGCAGCTAACTGCTCGGTTCCAAGACCGATAAGCACAACTATAATAAAGTTGCAAGGAAATATCATACATACCGCTTATGCTAAGCGGCAGTATTATTCGCGTAGAGCTATTTACAATAAGACGGAAGCGGTCAGAGTGGGATAGGGTGGAACGGATGTACAGGCATAAGCTCATACAGTCAAAGATAGACGCAGCTAGAAAACTACGCATACAAAAGCATAAACGTTTAGCCTCAAGATTAACCCTAAGGTCCGCCAGCGTAACCCTTATCGCACTGGCGATGAGCCTTGCCAGTTTTTCGGTATGGACCCACTACGCCAACGCTATAACCCCACCAACCGTACTCGGTGAGCTGCCCTACCAGACAACCGTTTCCCAGACGCTGACCGACCGTTCCGGTCTGCTCGTCAATGTCGCTAACGGCAACGTCATACTTAAGACGCAGGACCTGACGGTCGCTAGCGCCGGACCGTCACTATCGGTCACCCGTTACTTCAACGGCCAGGCAACCGGTGCCGGCCAGACCGGCCACCACGGTACGTTGAGCGTCGGACCGGATGTCTCGATAACTGCCGGAGCCGGCGGTTCAGCCACATACCAGGGACCATCCGGATTCAAAGTCACGTTCCCGTCCAACGGTAGCGGCGGTTATACATCACCAGCCGAGTTCACTGCCGGCAAACTGGAGAACGTCTCCGGCGGAGGCTGGAAGCTAACCTATAACCAAAGCGGCCAGGTCTACACCTTCAATGCCAGCGGTAAGCTCACTAAGGAGGCTAACACCGCCGGCCTGGCAATCAACTACGCCTACAACACTAACGGCACGCTAGCCAGCGCTACCGACAGCCAGGGCAAGGTCACCACTTTCAGTAATTACAGTGGTACCAAAGTCGGCACCATCACCGACCCGGCCGGGCGCACCGTCCAATACACTTATGACAGTTCCGGCAAACTGAGCGACGTCACCGACACGAACGGCAAGACCTGGCACTTCGAATACTGGGACGGTACTAACGTCACCTGGATCGTCGACCCCCGCAACAATTCCACCACCCTTAGCTATGACGGCAGCGGCCGCGTCACCACCATCAACTACAACGACTACACTGCCAACAAGACCACTTGGACTTATAGCTACGACAACCCCAACGCCAAAACCGTCGTCACCGACCCGCTCGGCCACGCTAGCACCTACACGTATGATGCTTCGGGACGCATCACTAACACTAAGAATGCCGTCGGCGACAACAAAGGTGCGACCTGGGACGCCAGCAACAACCGCACGACGACTTCGGACGCCTTCAACCGCGCCAACACCAGCACCTACGACGCGCTCAACAACCTGACTTCCGTCCAGAAACCGACCGCCGCCGGAGGCGTAGCTGGCGCGAAAGAGCAATACGACTACACCAACACGACCTTACCCTACAAGCCATCCAAGAAGACCGACGCCGCCGGCAACACCGTCAGCTATAGCTATAATGCCTACGGCAGCGTGGCCAGCACGGCAAGCGCCAGCTCCGGTGGCATCGCCATGGGCACCATCACCAACAAATACCAGGGTGACCCTAACGGCTCGGGCGGCACGATCAGCTGCGGCGCCAAAGCCGGCCAGATATGTACCTCCACCGATGCCCGTGGTAACGTCACTACCTTCGCCTACGACAGCCTCGGTAATGTGATTACCGTAACGCCTCCTGGGCCGCTCGGCGCTAAGACGTACACTTACGACAGCCTGTCGCGCATCAAGACCTACACCGACGGTAACGGCTCCAAAGTCACCATGACCTACGACAACGCCGACCGCCCTACCAACATGACCTACGCCACCGGCGGATCGGTCATCGGCTACACCTACGACAACGCCGGTAATCTGACGCAGCGCACCGATGCTACCGGCACGACCAACTGGACGTACGACGGATATAACCGCATAACCAAGATCCAGCAAACCGGTAAGCCGGACCTGAACTACACCTATGATGCCGCTGGTAACCTCAAGACCGAACAGGGTCCGTTCGGCACCGTCACCTACAGCTACGACGATGCCAACCAGGTGACGCGCATTAACCAACCGAACGGCGCCAACCAGGACTTCGCCTACACTGACGGCAAGATAACCACCGCCTGGCTACCGGGCAACATCGTCCAGACCATGAGCTATGACCAAGCGGGCCGCCAGACGTCAGTCAAAGCCGTCAAGAATGGTATCACCACCCTTACCGATTACACTGGTACCTACATGAACGCCGCCGGCACCAAGGATACCGAGTACCTGCAAAAAGAGATCAACAACATCAATACCGGCACCTACACCTATTCATACGACGGCATGGGCCGCCTGACCGACGTAGCCGGCTCCAATGGCGCCAGCAGCTTTACCTATAGCTATGACGCAGCCGGTAACCGTACCCAGAAATCCAAGAACGGCGTCTACAGTGGCATATACGGCTTCAATGCCGCCAACCAGCTCGTCACTGATGGCGGCGCGCCAAGTGGCACCTACGACAATGCCGGCAACCAGACATCCAACGGCGCCGGACTGTCGATGTTCTACAATGCCAAGAACCAGACCAGCTCGTTCCAGCAACCCGGCCAACCAGCCATCAATGCGACCTACGCCGACTCCGGCCAGGAGGGCCGCAGCCAGTTCGGCAGCATGTCTCAGTTGAACGGATTACTTGGATTGTACAGTGACACTACCGGTACGACCAGCACTTACTACACCCGCCTACCCGCTGGATCCAACCCGATAACCGCCCAGACCATCGGCAGTAGCTACTACTATTACCTGACCGACCTCCGCGGCTCCACCGTCAAGATGACCGATGCCAGCGGTAACGTCGTCAACACCTACGACTATGAACCCTACGGCCAACAAATCAGCAGCACCGGCACCACGCCCAACGCCATCCGCTACGCCAACGGCTACTTCGACACCTCGACAAATCTTTACAAATATGGTGCAAGATACTACAATCCAAGTGATGCCCGTTGGACACAACTAGACCCAAGCGGTCAGGACTTCGGGTATCTGTACGCTAACGATAATCCGGTGAACTTTGTTGATCCTAGTGGGTTGGCGTTGACTCAGCCGTATTTGGTGAATGCGTCTGGAAGCTACCAAAATCCAAGTGCGGGAACCGGCACCGGTCCTGGGATACTTGGCGGCGCTTGTGATGCGACAGCCTTTGTGGCTAGTACATCGACAGGTTATGCCGCAGGCAAACTGTTGACTGCATATAAGATCACGAAATACGCGACACCTGTAGGAATTGGAATTGCTGCTACTGAATATGTATTTACTAATACTTATTGCGAGAGTTTAAAATGAAAGATGTAATCATAAGCGTTTCGTTAGCACTAATAAGCGCATTCGGCGGTATGTACCTTGGATATCGCTCTGAAAAGAAGCGACAAAAGAACCTTGAGAAGGATAACTCTACATAGGTATTGCCGTAAGTGAGTTTCACGGCATTTCGATAGCTGTTACATGGCATTAGCGACACCGCTATTGTTAGGTGTAGCATGACTCATAGGATAATACTCAATACGATGGTCGCCACGCTTAAACCCGAAAGCTAATTACACAGTTGAGGTTTTAGGATATCTTCACGGCTGCAGGAGAAATGCACTGAGAACTATAGTTAAGAATGTCGGGGGCTATATTGGCGCTTCGTTCATGGATAGTAATATAGAGAAACTGTATGGAGCCGATAAGGGGACGGGTAGCGTTACATGGCCATGGGCGCTCCTTACGCTCAATGACACGACGATAAGCCTACGAATAGGTTCAACGCTCCATACCGTACCGATTGCATCAATAAAACAAGTTTCCGTAATGAAGACGGGCGCCATCCACATAGCGTCTGATAATGAAAAGGACAGTTTCGGCTTTACGTTATTAAGACTTTCAAAGATGCTAAGCGAATTAGAAGCCCGAGGAGTTAGCCATGAAAAGATATCCCGGCATAACATAAGGTTTGCCTATGTGGTAAGTTGGCTGCCTATCCTGATTGCTATTCTTATCGTTAGTCTTGTGCTTCGGGATGTCGTCATTAAACTCCTAGCTAATTAGAATACGACGTGCTATGGACCAGCTCGAATGGTAATCATACCAGCTGGCTCTATGACTCTGGTGATCGTAACAATGACTTCCGGGAAGACACTGTATGTATCTCAAAATAGGACATCAAAGAAGATCATCACTTACGATTTCAGTTGATGAGATAGGGAATGGAGAAATTAATCTTGACTTTGACGCGACGGGGAAGCTTTGCGGCATAGAAGTTTTAGACGCTTCTAAGGTCTTGCCTCAACACCTACTCTAAGTAAAAGTGATAAATCGGGTGACCGTTGAAAAATCTCGATGAAGGCAATGAAAATCAAGGCACCTCGAATGGTTGCATAGCGATTGCAGTGAAGATGATGCGCTGGGAGAAAGATCTGGTTTTAACGTAACTCACTATGTGAGAGCACAAGTACTTAAGACGTCAACTGCTACAACTGCGAGCAGCTGATGGCGGGCACGGTAACCCAGTTCGAATACACGGTATTGGGGCCGGAAACGCGTAATCGGGCCTCGTACGATTGGATGCCGAAAGACATGAGGCCGTAAGCAGGACTGACAGTATCGCTCATCGAGTAAGGACCCGCGGGTACCTGGAGTGAAGCTGATGATGGCATGATCGGCTCACGGGGTAGGCCCTGTCCAGGAATCTGGCGGTATTCCCACGTATAGCTGACTTGTCCTCCGGTATGGTTGTTTGGGAATTGCAGGTTATATTGGTAACCACTTCGAACCTCTCCGTCGACACACGCCCGGCCGCTTGTGCTGATGGTTGCGGAGACTATAGTCATGGCGACCGTCGGTTGCTTATAACTACTCGTCGGGCCAGATGCCGGCGCCTTGGCTTGTGGAGTGCCGGCTGATGCGGTCTTGCTTTGGCTGCCGGTCTGGCTGTTATTGCCTGCTGCATTAGTGCTTGAGCTGGAATTGGTGGCCTTGCTGCTGGCCTTCTGGTCACTTTTGGTGTCGGTGCCAGTCTGATCAGTCTGCCGCTGGCCGGTTATTGTTGACTGCTGAGTTTCGTCTTCGCTTTCAGGGTTGTGGGTTAGGTTCGTCAGGCTTGTGTCGAGGTTCGGGTCCGCAGTATTGGCGACGTGACGGCCACTCATACCGTAGGCTCCTGCCGAAGCGGCCGCGATGACTACAGCGCTGGTAATGAGCAGCGTGGCAGTGCGGTTAGCAGTAGCTTTGACAGTTATGCGCTTATATAAGCTTCGTACACGGGTAGCAATAGACATCGCTAGAATTCTCCAGTAGGATAATGATTTATATATTATAACATGTAACTATTTTTTGCACAATGATAATTATCACATGGTCATATAAATGATTTGTAACGTATCCGACACAAAACGTTAGATTACTGTAGCGCAAGCCCTCCTGAACTGTCATACTGATGCATATGAATTTCAGCCAAAAACACCCCCTGATGTACGGTCTGTTCCGCCGTACGCTTACTATCGTCGTAACGTGGAATGTCATCCTATTGTGTCTGATTGGCACCCTTATCACCTTCGGTGTGTTCGGTGCGGTCGCGGCACTTGGAGCCGGCAGCGAGAGTTCTACCTCAGGCTATCAGCCGGTCTACGGTAGTGGCTCCAGGCAGTTCCTGTCGGTGCCGGTCACCGGCGTCATAGCTGGCACGAACCACTCGGACGACTCGCTATCATTCTTTAGCAGCACCGGCATGGCCTATGGCTATGACATCAAGGATGAATTGTATCGGGCTGCCGATGACTCGACCATTGATGGCGTGATCCTGGAAATCGATTCACCCGGTGGCACCATTTATGGCGCCAGGGCCATCGCTGATGGTGTGAAATATTTCAAGGCTAAGACCGACAACAAGAAGCCGGTGTACGCCCACATCGAGGGTACCGGTGCTTCCGGCGCTTATTGGGCGGCCGTCAGTGCCGACAAGGTCTTCAGTGACTACGGTAGCGATGTTGGTAGCATCGGTGTCATCCTGGGGCCGATCCAATTTTATGACAAGGTAGTGGCTACCGACGGTGGTCTGCTGGGCGGCGGTGTCGTCACTCAGAACGGCATAGAATCCTCATATATCACGGCCGGTACATCCAAAGATGTCGGTAACCCCTACCGCCGCCTGACAGCCGACGAGGTAAACAAGCTACAGTCCCAGGTCAATAATGAATACGATGGCTTCGTGAAGTACGTCAGCGAGCGTCGTAATATCCCTGCCGATACTATCAAGGGTCAGATCGGTGCCATGGCATACGACCCTAAGACCGCTAAGGACCTTAAGTTGATCGATGAGATCGGTAGCCGTCAGGATGCATATGATGCGCTGGCTGGAGCGGCTGGCGTGCAGGGTAATGACTACAGCGTGGTCAAAGAATATTCCCAGGCCAGTTTCGTGCAGAGTCTGCTTGGCGCCGTTACCCGCAAGTCAGAGCCAAAGGCCGTGGAGTTCGACAAGTGCGCCCTGACCCGTCAGAGCTTGGCGTATCACGGTGATGTCGGCAGCTGGTGTAGCGCCAAAGGCCAATAATCAGCTGCGCTGTTTGGCGATAGCCTGGTCGACCAGCGCAGACATGCGCTCACGGAAGTACTGCGCCGAGAAGCGCTCTGCGTGACGGGCGATGGCGGCGTGGTCGTAATCTTTGGGCTTGAAGCTGCCTAGCACCGCAACCAGCGACTCGACGGTCTGTTCGTCAAAGAACTCACCGGTCACGCCAGGTTCGATGTAATCCAACGCGCCACCGGCCCGGTAGCCGATGACTGGTGTGCCGGCTGCCATGGCCTCGATCGGTGTGATGCCGAAGTCTTCGAAGGCGGCGAAAATGAAACCTTCGGCGTGCTGCATGGCATCGGTCACCACCTGGTCGCTGGCCTGGTCCTTAGAAATGATGGTGACCGTCGGTCCGGCCAGGGCTTTGAGCTTGTCGTGGTCCGGCCCGCCGCCCAGGACGGTCAGCGGCAGTTGCAGCCGGTTGCAGGCTTCGATGATCAGATCGGTGCGCTTATAGGGCTGCTGGCGTCCGACGGTCACGAAGCCGTGGCGGGGTTTGTCGCCAGGGGTTTTGCGGTCCCGGGCGAGGCGGAAACGGTCGGTGTCAACCGGCGGGAAGACCGTGGTCGAATCCTTGCCATAATACTTCTTTATATCTGACTTGATGTGGTTGGAGTTGGCGGCGTAGACGTCCGGATGCTTGGAGGCTTTGAGGTCCCAGCGGCGCAGCGGACCAACGAGTAGGCGCAGGCCGAGGCGCGCCAACGGGTCAAAGGCGCCAAAACCGGGGCTGCGCAGGTATTGGTCGTAATGACGCCAGTAAAAGTGTACTGGTGAGTGGCAGTAACAGATGTGGACCTGACTCTCGTTATATAGTGAACCAGCGCAGACTCCCTTAGCCTCGCCGTTGCCGCTACTGGAAATGACGACGTCGTAAGCGCTCAGGTCCAGGCTGCCAAACCACTGGATGCGCAGGAACGGGATGAACTTACGTAGGCGGTCGAACGGCCAACGCTGCAGGTAGCCGGTGACGACTTTACCGTCCAGTTTGGCGCGCCATTCATCGTTGCAGTATGAAGTGTAAATAGGGGCGTCGGGGTACATCCGGTGCAGCTCTAGGACGACCCGCTCGGCGCCGCCGCCGTATAGCCAGTCATGGACGATGGCTACGCATGGTTGGCTGCTGGTGCGCTTGGTCGTGGTAGCGTGTACGCTGGCGGGAGCTTCGGGTACGGCCATGGTCAGCGGGCTCCGGTGCGTTCCAGTACTACGCGGATGGTCTTGAGCAGGATGGTCAGGTCCAGCCAGAAGCTCCAGTTCTGGACGTAGTACATGTCGAGCTTGCGGCGCTCTTCAAAGGGGATGTTGCGACGTCCGGATACGACGGCCAGACCGGTCATGCCGCATTTGACGCTCAGGATGGTGTGCCGTTTATCGAAATGTTCCAGTTCCTCGGGAATAAGTGCACGTGGGCCGACCAGGCTGAGGTCACCCTTGAAGACGTTCAGTAATTGGGGTAGCTCGTCCAGACTGCTGGCCCGTAGCCAGCGGCCGACCGGGGTGATACGCGGGTCGTTGTCCAGGGCGTCGCCATTGGTGCGGTAGGCGGTGGCTAGTTCGGGTTTGCCTATCATGGCAAAAGCCTGCTCGGGCGTGGTGCCGTCGTACTTGGCGTATTGGGTGCGGAACTTGTAAACGCGGAAACGCTGGTTGTAGCGGGTCAGCCGGGTTTGTCGGAAGAACACGCTGCCGCCACCTGACAATTTGATAGCTACGGCTACCAGCAACATGACAGGAGAGACCAATATCAGCAGGATGCCGCTGACTATCAGGTCAAAGACACGTTTGACGGCGTTACCCCAACCGAACAACGGTGTCTGCCGGACGGCGATGACCGGGATGCTGGAACGGAATAATTCCACGTCGATGTTACCTACGAACAGCTCGGTGTTGCCGGGGATGAAGCGGTAGGATATGTGGTGCTCCTGGGCGTAATCCAGGATCTCGCGGTTGTGCTCTTCGTCCGGATATAACTCGGTCTGGAAGATGCCGTGGATCTGGCGCGTACTACCAATGTGGTCCAAGGCTGACCGGAAAGTCCTATAGTCGGCATGATGGCCCTTATTGTTGCCCACCACGGCTAACACGCGATAGCCGGAGCGGCGGCTGTCCTGCAGGCTTTCCCGCAGCTCGTCGCTGATGTTGGTGTTGCCGACCAGTAAGATGTTGGTAATGCCTACGTCGAAGCCGAATAATAATGTACGGACACCGCGGGCTCAGGTCCGGAACAGTAGTAACAAGAAGAATGCGATGACGAAGCCGTAGATCGGTACCAGCTTGGCCGGGAAGATGGGATCCAGGCGCAAGAAGTCGTAGAAGACCACGAACAGCAGACCGATGAACGTACCGACCAGCAGGCGGCCGAACTCGCTGAAACGCTTCTCATATATATTGCTGTCGTACAGTCCCAGCAGGGCGAAGATCAGCAGCCAGAACGGTAGCAGGGTCAGAAAAACCTGAAGGTAATCGATGGCACGTACAGGGGTGGCAATGGGGATGTCGCTGATGGAGACGCGGAAGATGTAAGCTGCGACGAAACCGATGACCAGGGCTATCAGATCGCCGAATGCCAGGAATAAGGTATAAACAAAAGAAGTATTGTTCTTCATGGGTTAGTGTCAATTATAATGGATTGTAACACTATGAAGATACAGGCCACATCCAAAACGACCTCGCGGGCCGATATGGTCGGCAATACCGTGTTGGCTGTGATCTTGATACTGGTGCCGTTCCATGCCCTGCTGACGGTGGCCGGCTCGCTGGTGTTCGGCCATTACGAGCTGCTACGCCTCTGGAAAGAGTTCTTATTATTGGTTGTGACGCCGTTGGCTGCCTGGAGACTATGGAAGTCACCGGACATCTGGCGGACCATGCGGCGCGGTTGGCTGTTCTGGGCACTGGTGAGCTATGTGGCACTTCAGTTGGTGCTGGGCCTGTCGGCTTTATATAAGGGTCAGGTAAACCTGTACGCCATGGGATACGCCTGGGTGGTCAATATCCGGCCGGTGCTGGTCCTGTTGCTGGCTTGGATATTCGCGCTTTCATCGCCATGGTTATACCGGCACTGGAAGCAGCTGTTGCTTGTTCCTGCCGTCATCGTCATGCTCATCGGTCTGCTACAGGCGTTCGTGTTACCGTATGACGCCTTTTCGCGGATCGGTTACGGCCCGGACACCATCGAAGCTTACGAGACGGTCGATAATAAGATCGATTACATCCGGATCCAATCGAGCCTGCGTGGCGCTAATCCGTTAGGCGCCTACTTAGTGCTGGTATTGGCAGCGGTGGCGGCCTTACTACAACGAGGTTGGGGCCGGGGGCGCGACCGTCGGCACATCAACCTGGCTATGGCAGGCCTGCTGGCGGCAGGTACCGTCGTGCTGCTATTCACCTATTCGCGTAGCGCCTACATCGGTTTGGCACTGAGCGTGATGGCTATTTTGGCGCTGTTGGCGACCAGCCGGATGGCCCGGCGCCGTCTGGTCTGGGGTATGGCGGTGCTAGCGGTGCTGGCTGCCGGTGGCATATTGGTGCTGCGCGATAACGATTACGTACAGAACGCTTTGTTCCATAGTGACGAGACCTCAACGTCTGCTACCAGTTCCAACGAAGTCCGTTCGTCGGTGATGCTCCAGGGTTTCCGTGACGTTCTGGCAGAGCCGTTCGGACGAGGGCCGGGCACTGCCGGACCGGCGTCGGTCCATAATGACCGGCCGGCCCGGGTCGCGGAAAACTATTACCTGCAGGTCGGCCAGGAAACCGGTTGGCTTGGGCTGGGACTGTTCATCACTATCCTGGCTTCGCTGGCGCGCCGTTTATGGCGGCGACGTGATGACGCGTTGGCCCGCAGCTTGTTGGCGGCGCTGGTGGGGCTGAGCTTCGTCAACCTGGTCCAGCACGCCTGGACCGATGACACGCTGGCGATGCTGTGGTGGGGCTTTGCGGGTATCGCCCTGGCAATACCATGGAAACGGCCGGAACGACCGGTGCAGCGGCTTGATGCTAACGGAGAGACCGAGGAATGACCATGGCGGCACGCAAGAAAATGACCAAGCGCCAGATCGCCAACCGTTCGGCTAAGGCTGCGGCCACGCGCAAACACAACCGCCTGAAGCGCGAAGCCATCCGCATCGCCGAATATATGGTCAGCGGCGGCCTGTATTTCTGGACCGGATATGCCGTCTTCTTCATCTGTGACAGCCTGTTACACATGAACTTATGGTGGGCCAAGCTGACCGCCAACGTGCTGGGCTGGACGGTCAATTACCTGTTACAACGCTTCTGGGTGTTCCACGATGAGAAGCTCAATAAGCAGAAGGTGGAAGTCACCGGGCGCTACGCCATCATTACCTTGGTCGACTTCGTATTGGATTTCCTGATCGTAGCTGGACTCAAGCAACTGGGTATCACACCGTACATCGGACAGTTCGTGTCGGCGGCTTTCTTCACGGTATGGAACTACATCTGGTACCGCAGCTGGGTCTTCACCACACGTCTGCACCGCAAACGTCGCCCGGTCAAGCGCGGCTAGGAAACTGTTGTACAATACTAGGCATGAGCAATATACGGCCGACCAAGAAACAGCGTGAGCTGCTGAGTTTTATAGAGCAATTCATCAATGAGCATGGCTATAGTCCGAGCTACCGCGAAGTAATGAACGGGCTGAATTACAATTCGGTGGCTACGGTGGCGTTGCATATCAACAACCTTATCGCCCGCGGCCATCTGCGCAAGCGTGACCATTCGGCACGCTCGCTGGAAGTGGTGACCCGCGTGGACGCTGGCGGCAGCGCCACGGCAGGACCGTCAGACGACGGCCACGAGAACTGGCTGTTCGACCGCATGACCGACCATCTGGAGGGCCGGGTGCGCAGCGCCAAGACGGTCGAAGAGGTCATCGCTGACGGACAGATACTGGCTGAGGCATTGGTGCTATTGGGGTACGGCGACCAGGCGCGCAGCTTGCAGCGGCAGGTCGAAGCGTACGCGGCTGGTGACTGACAAGTCGGCGAATGCACGCTAGATGTAGTGTGCATAACGTAAAAATCACTATATGTAGCGTAGCCTGGCGTTGGTATACTACTAACACTAGCTTCATGCTTATGGTCAACTTTCAGGATGGGTGGATGAAATTCCGCACTATCCGGCAGCTAACTCCAACGCATGGACGAGGGATAATTAAAAGAATATAGCTGGAATCCCGTGGTTCGCTGTTCCTGATAGGGAAGCGAAGAACCGGGAACTGTGCCGCAACGGTATTCCATCCACGTCTATGGCAAAAAATGTCGTGCGTGGCTGGAGAGTCCGATACAGCTTGTTAAGTCTTCCGAGCAGAAGCACGCTATGACTGCCACATCAGGCCGGTCCATGACACTTCGCTCGAGGGCGGGGGAAATACATCAACGATGGCTTCAGCCACGACGTTCGGGCAGTCTGAGGGTTTGCAGGCCATACCGGCACACATGTTCGAGTGGGAGGATGTCGCGTGGGAGCGTGCCCGGCGGTTGATGGACATCGCGGACTCAGCCGGCCGTGCCGTGGTGGCCGCTACGGTTGAGGTGGGGCCTGATGAGTCTGTCCGCGACGATGTCTCCCAGGAGCGCACTCAGACGGGGGCCGTCAACCTGGCCGAACTGATCGGACGGGCTGCCGAAGGTGATACCGAAGCGCGCCTGGCGGTAGCTAATAACGTCCGGACCGATGTGGTCGAGCGGTCCATCAAATCCGGCCATATCACCCAGGTGGAGTTGGAAGTCGGTGCCGATGGCAGGCTAGGCCAGTATGGCCAGTCGATGGAAGACGTCTTTATTAATGGCCTGCGCTACGCCTCGGCACAACGCCAGATGCGGCGCCGCAGCGAGGCTGAGACCCGCAACGGTATGCGTATAGAAGAATATCTGCGAAGCGGACTGCTGGAAAATTATGATGTGGTGGTCATATCGCGCAGCGCCGATGACATGTCATTGGACGCGATGCGCGATTGCGGTTTCTTTACCGAGACGATGTCGTGCGCGCTCCAGGTCGTCGGTTACCGTGACGGCACATTGGTCCAGGAGTCGGCGTTCGTGTCGGGCGTGGCCGTGGCTGGTGGCGAACGGCACGACCAGAAGACTATCCGTGATATGTTGACTGGGTTGGGTGTCGAGACGTCTGCCGGGATGAGCGCTACCGATCTGCTGGATATGCCGGTGTTGGTTCCGCGGGCCCAGATGCCTGACGGCGTGGTAAGCCTGGTGGACCGTTATGACGAGGCCGCCGGTGGCACGTTCTTCGGTGAATACCGTCGTGGCTTGGCGTACCAACGTAGCCGGCAGGAATATCTGGAATACCGCCAGAAGTGTTTTGAACGGGAAGCTGATCTGGAGCCGCTCGTCGAAGCCATCGTCGACGAGCTGTTGCAGTCGGCGCCGGACTTGGAAACGCCGGTGGCTGCCATCAAGCGCCTGGCCCATCTGTCCGGGCAAGCATTAGTGAACCGGGCGATATCCGACCGCTCGATCGATGTCCGGATCTTCGGCTCGGAATCGGCCCAACACATCATCAAGGCCCGCCGTATGCTGGAACTCGGCGACATGGATAGTTTCCGGTTGGCGCTCGACCGGGCACGCAGCACCGAGAAGACTTCGTCGTGCGCCAGTGGTGGCAGTGATGAATCGGAAAACCGCCGCGATGGAGCGGCAAGCACGGCTGACGTATCAGCTGCCGCAGCCATGGCCCGGGCGGAGCGCAAGGGCTGGTCCCAACGAGACCAAGGTCGGACCATGCGGTGTGTGTATCAGCCGCTGCCAGGCGATGTTCGACGCCGGCAAGGATCCTACGAAATAATAGGCTGTGCGCCGAGCGCCGCGTAGTTCTATGGCGAGACTAGATACCTTCGTCGGCCAGATCGACCGGGTGGTTGGTCGAAAGGCGGTGCAGATGTTCGGAACGGTACGTGTCAAAGCGGTGCTTGTCCAGGCCATTCTCCATCATGAAGTTGCCCAGGCGCTCACCACTGGAGTAGTGCGGAATCATGACGTAACTACAACCCAGTTCGTATAGCTGTAAGGCTTCGTTGTAGTTGTTGGCGTTACATACGGTCAGGATGTCGTCATCGTACAGGTTGACGTGGCGGATCAGCTGCTGGTTGGTCTCGAAGTCGGCGATGGTACTGACCACGATCTTGGCGCTGTCGATGCCGACTTCTTCCAGTAGTTCCAGGTCGCTGGCATCGCCATACTGGCAAGGGATGTGCTGGCGTGTCAGGTGCTCGATGACATTAGGGTCGTAGTCGACCACCACGAAGCGTTTACGCATCTTCTTGAATGTCTTGACGAACTCATGCCCACCCTTGTGGTAACCAAAGATGATGACCGGATACTTCGGACCGTGCTTAGCTTCCTTGGTCTTGGCTTCCTTCTGGAAGATTCTCAGGCGCAGCTTGTCGAAGCGCTTGAATACCTGATCGTCATACTGGATAAGATACGACGACACGGCGATGGTGATGATGGCCACCAGGGTGATGATGGTGGCTGCGGTTTCGTCGACCAACTGGTTGGACACCGCAAGCACCACCAGCACGATTGAGAACTCGCTGATCTGTGATAGGTTGACGCCGGCCTTGAAGCTGACTTTCTTACTGAAGCCGAGCAGACCGAGTGTCGATATGATGCTGAGCGGTTTGAATATCAGCACGATGGCCGACAGGATAAGCGCCGGGATGATGGCTTCGGACAGATGGTCGATGTTCAGGCTGGCGCCCAGCACGATGAAGAACAATACTACGAAGAAGTCGCGCAATGGTTTGAGCCGGGCTTCGATCTCTTGGGCGTATGGAAGGGTCGCCAAGGATACGCCCGCGAACAGTGATCCGATCTCGATGGAGAAACCGGCCATTTCGAACAGGCTGGCTACACCGAAGCCCCAGGCGATGGCAAACAGGAACAGCATTTCCTGGCTGTCGGCCAGCCGGCGGGCCAACCACGGCAATATCCAGGAACTGGCGATGATCAGGCCGCCGGCTAACAGCGCACCACTGAACATCAGCTGGCCGACGGTATTCAGGCCTATCGGTTCGCCACCTTTACCGGCAGCTACCAGTAGCAGGGCGATGGTGGCCATGATATCGTCCAACAGGATGACGCCGATAGCCAGCTGTCCATGTAGGCGGTTCTGCTCGCGCTTGTCGCTTAGGAACTTGACGATGATGATGGTGCTGGAGAAGAACATCGCGAAACCGATGATGGCTGCCTCTAGCATGCCGGAACCCATGATCTTGAGGGCGATGAAACCGCCACCGCCGACGGTCAGTAATACCATCCCGGCGGCGATGAAGACCGCTTTACCGAGTTTGGCGATGACGCCGATGTTCAATCCAAGCCCGATGATGAACAGCAGCAGGGCGATGCCGATGCTGGAGAACGTATCAAAGGTCTCGTTGGCGGCGATCAGGTTGAAGACTGCCGGACCAACTAAAAAGCCTCCCACGATGTAGGCCAGGATGAGCGGTTGTTTAAGGCGGCGCATCACCAAGGCCACCAGGGCGGTGATGACGATGACCAGGCTGAGTTCTGAAAAAGCTGAATGATGCATGAAAGTATTTGTATTGGTTTATACCACTTAAGTTTATCATGTCCGTAGTATTCGACTGTGATAAGAATCGTTTGACAGTCAATTATGCTTACGCTACTATTAAGGTACTTTGTCGGTAGATGCGAGACTACCAATAAAAGACAAAAACGGCCTTGA
Organism: Candidatus Saccharimonadia bacterium; assembly: GCA_023268595.1. Classification (GTDB taxonomy): domain Bacteria; phylum Patescibacteriota; class Saccharimonadia; order Saccharimonadales; family UBA4665; genus JALQUD01. The sequence goes on along the minus strand of JALQUD010000004.1, from coordinate 16,081 downwards.
GAGCCGACAATGACAAAAAAACTAAATCGTCAACGTCGAAAATAGGCAAAATAAAAAATCATATGACCAGTCAAAAACCGGCCGGTCAGCCAAAAAACTTCGCGTATGCGGAGAGGGGAGACATATCATGTCCATCATCGTAAAAGTATTCCAGTCACCTAAGACGCGGATCGCCACCAAGTCGCGCCGTCCGGCCTGGCAGGAATTCATCCAGTACTAAACTCCCGGCACTGGAATCCATACCATAGAGAAAGCTCCGGATAATTCCGGAGCTTTCTCTATGTGTCGCTAACCGGCGATATTATTGGCCGGCGGCAGGAGCCGGTTCGGCTGGAGTCGCACCAGTGCCGGTGTTCTCGGTGGTTGCCGGTTGGTTGGGGTCGACCTTGCTGGTACCGCCCTTCTCTTTGATCGCCTTGTCTATGAACTGGCTGAACTTCTGCTCGCTTGGGCGGCCGGTGCTCTCATCGGTCAGGTCTTTCAGTTCGATCTGCTTGCCTTCCAGGAAGAAGGTCGGCGTACCGGAGACGCCAAGTTTCTTACCTGCCGCCTGGTCGGCGTTGATGATGTCGTTGATCGCTTCGCTGGCGTAGTCCTTCTTGAACTGGTCGATGTTCAGCTTGAGGTCGGTGGCATAGCCGGTGAAGTATTGGTCGAGTGGGTTACTGCTGACCACCCAGCCTTGCTGGCCGGAGGGATCCTGGTTCTGGTACAACTTGTCGTGCATTTCCCAGAATTTGCCCTGCTTGTCGGCGGCTTCTGCGGCCCGGGCGCCGGCTACGGCATTGGCATGCAGCTGTTGGATAGGGAAGTTGCGGAATTGGAAACGGATCTCATCGGCATATTTGGTTTCGATAGCCTTGACGACCGGGTAATACGAGGCGCAGACCGGACATTGGTAGTCGCCATATTCGACTAATGTGACGTTTTGGCTGTTCTTGCCGGTGTAGTGCTCGGTGGCCAGGGCGGCATTGCCCGATGAACTGCCGTTACGGTTGTTGACGACGACGATGCCTATGAATATGACCGCGATGACGGCGATGGCACCCCAAAAACGTTTGTCCATGGACTGGTAACTCCCTGATTTACTTTCTTAAATATAGCATAATGGCTGGATGTGCCGCCCGAACGGCGTGGCGGATGCCAGGCATCTCCTGCTACTATTAAGTTATGACTACATATCTCTTCGCACTTCTATTGTTGGCGCTCGCTCTTTTGGCCATGGCGCTGCAAAAAACTTACGCCTCATTATCGGTCAAGGAGCTGAAGCACCGGGCGCGGACCCAGGATCCGATCGCCAGCGTGCTATTCCGTGCCGCTTCATACGGCGCCAGCCTGCGTGCCGTGCTGTGGGTGGTCATCGTCCTGTCGGCGGCCGGTAGCTTCCATCTGCTGGAAGAGGTCGCACCGGCGTTCCTGGCTTTCTTATTGGTGGCGGCCACCTTGGCCTATGGTTTCGTGTGGATGCCGGCGCACAAGGCTACCAAGGTCGGTATGCGCGTAGCGGTATTCGTGACCCCGGCAGTCGTGTGGGTGATGGACCGGTTACATCCTCTGGTCGACAAACTGGTGCGATTCGTACGTAAGCATCGTCCCATTACCGTGCATACCGGTTTGTATGACCGCGATGACCTGTTGAATGTCATCGAGGCTCAGAAACACCAGCCGGACAGCCGTATTTCTACCGAAACCCTGGACCTGCTGGCCCACGCGCTGACGTTCGGTGACAAGCTGGTGCGCGACTGTATGGTGCCACGCCGGGCGGTCAATGCCGTGGCAGCCGACCAGTCGGTGACGCCGGCGCTGATAGATGAGCTGCATAAGAGCGGGCATTCACGCTTCCCGGTCTACGCCGGGCAAGGTTTCGATGATAAGAGCGACGATGGCACCGGTGGTATCGTCGGGCTGCTGTATCTGCGTGATCTGGTGACGCTCAAGAAGACGGGGACTGCCCGGGAGGCGATGCATGCCACCACATACTTCGTTCATGAGGACCATCCGCTGGAGCAGGTATTGGACGCTTTCATCAAGACACATCACCATCTGTTCGTAGTGGTCAATGACTTCGAGGAATTCGTGGGTATCATCACCGTCGAGGATATTCTGGAGCAAGTCATCGGCTGCAAGATCGTCGATGAGTTCGACCAGTACGATGATGTGCGTGCCGTGGCGGCGCATAACGCCAAGATTGCCCATGACGCCCGTAAGAAAAAAGGAGCCGAAGCCGTGCAACATCCTGTATTCGACAAGCCTGCCGAGGAGGCTAAGCCCGAAAACCCGTATCCGGTAGCCACGCTCAAACATGTCATTTACGAAGCCGGTTTCCGCGGAGAAGCACTCGAAATAGCTTTCTCGGTCGCGCTGGCTGAGTCATCCGCCAAAGTGAAGGCCCATAATGACGATGCTTCGACCGGTGACGACTCGTACGGCCTGTTCCAGATCAACATGCTTGGTGACATGGGCCCGGAGCGACGCAAGCTGTACGGGCTAAAGGACAATGCCGAGCTGTTCGACCCGCTGACCAATGCACGTGTGGCCTTCGGATTGTCAGACGGTGGCAAAGACTGGAAACCATGGACGATGTTCAATAACGGTACTTATAAGAAGTACTTCGACAAGAAAGCCAACCATAAACTGAAGTGATGGCCGGCGCTTAGCTTAGCGCATGACTGCGAACGGTAGTTGGCCGATGGCCGTCTGGGTGCTGCTCAGGCTGGCCGGCAGGCTGGACTGGCCGGTGTCGGCGGTCGCCGAGCGATATGGTGCGATACTGCGGCCGAGGTTGGCGATACCTAGGTCTGCCGACGATTGTATGGATGGTCCGGATGAACCGACGACCAGGAAGGCGATGTAATACTTGCCGTCGCTGACAGCTACCGGCGTGCTGAGGTTGACCGACTTGGTGCCCGAGGCCGCGAAAGCACCGCTGACGTTGGATGACGTGCCCAGACGGCTGCGGTCCAGGTCGTACAGGCCGATGTAACCACCGGTTATACCCGAGCCGCCGGCTGAAAGGCTGAAATCGATGGTCGAGACCCGACCGGCCTTGACCTCCGCTTCCATGACGTAGACCGTACCGGGCGTCAGTGTCAGGCTGTTGCTGCCCGACGCATTGGCGGGGTCGGCAGTCCAGCCGGTAAATGGCCGTTGGACGTTACCGGCAGACTCGATCAGATTGACCTTGGTCGGGTCGTAGACCAGTGTCCGTTGCCAGTTCACATTGCGCTGGATCTGGCCGCTACCCCAGCTTACTTCTAATAAACCGCCGGTGTTGGCGCTGAGTTCGGCGCCCCAGCTGCGGCTGACAGCCGGCGTGCCGGTGCTTGCCCAGCCGAAGTTGTTGCCAGTGATGATGACCCGGGCTTTGGCCTGGCTGCCGCCAGCTGATGCGTACAGACAGTTAAAGCGCTGGGCACTGGGACTGGAAGGCTGGTTGTTCGTCACGGTGTTACCGCTGACCATGCTTGCCCGGCCGCTGTCCAGGATGGTGTTGAGCGAAATCCCGTTGTAGTAACCGTAGGTCGGCGCCCCGGGGTTGGCCTGGTTGGCGCCGCCAAAGTCTTCGATGTAGTTGTCGGTAATGACGGTAGCGTAACAGCTGTCGGTGTTGATGGCGTCCCAGGCGATGCCGTACAGGTGGTTGTTCTGGACGTACCAGCCGGCTGCGCGGCCTAAGCGGATGCCGTATTGGCCGATGGTGGAGAAGAAACATGACTCGATGCGGCCATCAAGGTTGGCCTGCTGGTTGCCGGAACGCTGGTAAATGCCACAGCCGCCAATCGAATCAAAGCGGCAGGCGGTGATGGTGTTCTCGCTGGCGCTGTTGGTGATGGTGTTGGTGCCGTTACGGGTAGTGTCGTTGAGCTCGATGCCGTGGCCGGTGGTGCTGACGACCTGGACGTCGGTGATGCGTGACCAGAAGTTGAGCATCACGATGCCGCGTACGCTGGTACCGACGTTGTTGCCGTTGACCATCAGGCCCTGGATGCGGATCGGGTTATCACAGGTGGTCTGGTTGCTATACCAGGCTTCGGAAGCCATGACGGCGTCCGTCAGTCCGGTGGTGGCTTTGATGACTGTCCGGCCGGTCAGACCGCCGCCTCCGGAGTAGGTGCGGTAGGGTCGCAGACGGATGGTACTGGAAACCAGATATATGCCTGGTGGAAAATAAACCGTACCGCCTTCCGGCGCTGCTACGATGGCGGCGTTGATGGCGGCTGCGTCATCGGTCGTATTATCGCCTTTGGCGCCGTAGTCACGGACATCGGTGACAGCCAGACGTGGTGTGACGGTGGCGGTTCCAGAATTATTAGGATACGACAGCGATGCGGCCGCAGGGTTGGTCCAGGCTAATCCGGATGTCTGGCTACTATCGGCTGATAGGACCTGCCCATTGGTGCCGGCGGGTAGGCGGGTGATTGCACCAGGACCGCTGGCGGCCAGCAGGTCGCCTTTGGTCGTGGCTGTGGAGGCTTGGATGGCGCCGATGATCCGGCTGTCATTGCCAGCGGCCGCGGTCCCGGAGGCAGTGCCATAAACGACTGCCAGGCTACGGTTGGCGGTCAGGTCGCCACCGCCGGTAAGCCCGGTGCCGGCACTGATGACGGTGGCGGTCGAAGCCTTGGCTGAAAGGCCAGGTACGGTGGGGCTGTCCGCGCTGCCGGCCAGATCGCCGGCCAAGCGTACGGCACCCTTGGTGGTAGTGGTCGCGTCCGGAATACCGGCAGCGGCTGGTAGCTGCGCGGCAGGAACCTTTCCAGTGCCATCCAGCGATGCTACGCCACCGGGCATGCCGACGCCGGAACCTTCGACATAGCGGGCATCGCCGGCTGCCTGGTCCAGGTATTTAGCATCGGCGGCGCCAGGAGTCAGATAGCGGGCGTCGGCGTCGTCCTGGGTGATCGCCCCGGCGGCGGTGACACCGGACGGCTTGAGGCTGCCGTCATTGTTGTGTGCCTGCATCAGGAAGTCGTTGAGCACCGATCCCCACGCGTTCTCATCCCCACCTTGTACTGGTAACCTGCTCACCGAACTTCTCCTCACATATTCTGCTTGTGATTATACCTGCCGCCGACCGTGACTGCCAGGCTTACAATGCGCAAAGGTGCTATACTTGTACCGATGTTACACTGCATGTCATACACCGGTCAGAACGATAACAGAAATACCAGGGCCGGCGAGTAGGTGTCCACGGCGCACCGCTTGCTACCGGTCCCGGAGCCGCCGTGCCTACGTTGATCATCGAACTTTCGATCATCGGACCCGACTATTGAACTGAACTGACAGGAGAACAACCCATGACTACCCGGACCCTTTCCGACGAAGCCGTCAAGCATATCGGCGAAACCATTACCATCGAAGGCTGGTTGCACAAGAAGCGCCTGCTGGGAGGACTGACGTTCATCAACGTCCGCGACCGCCGCGGCTTGATCCAGATCGTCATCAAAGATAAGGACGAAGTCGAAAAGCTGCGTGGTATGCAGATCGGTACCGTGCTGCGTGTCAGCGGTAGCGTCAAAGAGGAGCCACGGGCACCCGGCGGCGCCGAGCTGCACGATGTGACGCTTGAAGTGCTGGTGCCGGTCACTGACGAACCGCCGATCGAGATTGACAAACCTATCCAGCACAAGGCCGAGAACCTGGACACCCTATTCGAATACCGCGTACTGAACATCCGCAACCTGCAGGAGCAGAAGATCTTCAAGCTGCGTGCCAGTCTGGTGCGTTACATCCGCGAATATCTGCAGGACCGTGAATTCGTTGAAATTGACACGCCTAAGTTGTTGGCTGGTGCTACCGAGGGTGGTGCCGAGGTCTTCAAGTTGGATTACTTCGGTCGGGAGGCCACGCTGGCCCAGAGCCCGCAGCTTTACAAGCAGATTATGGTCGGTGCCTTTGAGCGCGTGTTCGAGATCGGCCACAGTTACCGCGCCGAGCCGAGTGCTACTACCCGTCACCTGACCGAGCTGCAGATGCTCGACATCGAGATGGGCTTCGTGAAGGACCATGATGAGGTATTGGACATGGTGGCCGGTATGACTGCCAGCGTACTGCAGCGGGCCTACGCCGAGCATGCCGATGACCTGAAGAGCCTGAACGCTCCCGAACTCAAGCTTTCGGTCGCCGATGACGGTGGCGTGAAAGTCCCACGTTTCACGATCGCCGAGATCCACGAGATGTACACCAAAGCCACAGGCACCGATGTGACCGATGAGAAGGACCTTATCCCCGATGAGGAACGCTGGATTGCCGAGCACGCCCGCAAGAACCTGGGTAGCGACCTGGTGTACGCCGTGCGCTTCCCGATCCAAGCCGGTAAGTTCTATCACAAGATGGATCCGGAAAGTGGCACCGTGCTATGGGGTGACCTGCTGTTCCGCGGCCTGGAGATCGCTACCGTACCACTACGCGAGAACAACTATCAGAAGATGATCGAGCAGATGACCGCTGCCGGCCTTGACGTCGAGCACCCTGGCTACAAGTACTACCTGATGGCCTTTAAGTACGGTCTGCCGATGCACGGCGGCTGTGGCTTCGGTATCGACCGGTTGGTCGAAAAGACCATCGGCCTGGCTAACGTCAAAGAGGCTACGCTCTTCCCACGCGACATCAACCGCTTGGCACCGTAGCTGCTGGCTCACGCCGCATGACTGGCCGCCCATGCTGCGGCCGGTTTTTAGTTCGTGAACGTTTATCCCACACCCTCCTGCGACAGTCGTGAAAATATACAGAATATATATGAAAAGTATATATTTTCACGACTGTGCCACGGGGATGAAGTGGGGGGCTGGGCGGTATGGTGTGAAAAAGCTCATATCTGTAGCGCTTGCAAGAGCGGTATACTTGTAGCATGACAAAGCGTAAGCCTGATAAATCTGTGTCGGCCGGCAAGGCTGGCAATGACGATGTGCGGGCTGAAGTCGTCGACCAGGACAGTCTGATAGGTGATGACTGGGAGCAGCAAGTCGATGCCGCCACCGAAGCGCGGCAGAACAAGATTCAAAAGCTGCGCATAGCCGAGGCCGGTTCCGGTGAATATGACGACGAACGTAAAAAGCGGCACCCCTTCCTGGCATTCCTGGGGTGGATGGGGCTGATAGGGGTACTGACGGCGGCCGGTGCTGGTGCGGGTTGGTACTTTTGGCTGCGCCATGTAGAGGCTGACAAGCCGAAGACCAGTCAGCAGACGACGCCACCGGCAGCCAGCAAGCCGGCCGAAGAGCCGACCGAGACATATAATTCAGTGGCGTTCGGCCTGCAATTCGATTATCCGCAGAAGTGGAAAGTAACCGAGACGGACACCAACAAGCTGACGATCACTTCTACGCCGTTGGGCGTCAAGGCAGTGTCAGTGGATGGTGATATCAAGAAGGTTAGTGCGCGCGCGGTCGTCACTATGCAGCATAAGCAGAGCGGCATACCTGAGTTCGAGAGCGGTAATGCCCAGGCGGTGCACGAATCGGAACTGATGAACTACGCCAAGCCGTCGCAGATGCAGCGTGGCGCGACCTATCTGAGTTTTCTGAATTATGCCGGTTCGCAGGACGCCGGCCGGAAAGGAATCGACGCGGTCTACGTCAGTGGCGATAACGGCTACGTCAAGGACCAGTACGTCGACCAGTCGGGCGTCATCAATGGTGACCCGCTCATAACCGTGACCTTCCAGAGCTGCCCGGATACCAAATGCGAAAAACCGGGACCGGCACTGACGGTCATACCGTCCATGTGGGATGATAAGGACTTCGTTAAACCAATAAGGAGCACGCTGGAGTCGATCGTCGTCCTATGATGGGCGATGCCGCATCCGTGATATAGACCATGACACTCAAATTATATGTATTCTCGTTATTGGCGCTCGTGCTCTATATGTCGGTATGGTTCGCGGTGGCTCGGTACCGTAAACGATTGGATACGGTCGATGTGGCCTGGGGTGGGGCGTTCGTGGTCACGGCGCTGCTGGTAGCTATAGCCGAACCGACGGCCCGGACGTTGATGATCGCCGTGCTGGTATCGATATGGGGCATACGGCTCATGACGCATATCGCCCGGCGGGCCCGCAAGAAGGGCGAAGACGATCCGCGTTACGTGGAAATCGCCGCCAAATGGAAAGGCAACTACTGGTTGCGGGCATTCTTTTCTATCTTCATGACACAGGCCGTGCTGGCTTCGTTGGTGGGGCTACCGATAATCTTTGCCGCCGGTATGGTCCTGCCGGACAACCGCTGGTTGTTCACGGCCGGTTACTTCGTATGGGTAATAGGCTTTTTCTACGAGTATTACGCCGACAAACAACTGGCGCAGTTCATATCCGATCCGCATAACAAGGGTAAGCTGCTGGACAGCGGCCTGTGGCGCTACAGCCGGCATCCGAACTACTTCGGTGAGTTGCTGCAGTGGTGGGGAATCGGCCTGATCGCATTGCAGACGTCATGGGGATGGATCGGTCTTGCCGGACCATTACTGCTATCAATCCTGATCCGTTACGTGTCCGGTGTACCGCCGATTGAACGGCGACGCGCCAAGGATCCCAAGTATGCCGGTTATACTCAGCGGACGAGTGCCATCATACCGTGGTTCGTAGATGAGCCGTCCTAAAGCACATCTGCTATACTAAGCGTAAGAAATAACACTATCACGTCACGTGTAAACATATGCCTAGTAAATCAGATAAGACGGCTCTAACCGCCGCCGAACAGCCGGATTCCGGCACCAACGAAACCTCAGCTGTCCAGTCAGCACAGACGGGTCCTTCGGGTCCTTCCGGTGCGCCGGAAATCAACCGTTCGCTTCTGACTGCGATGCAGAAAGAACGTATCAAAGCCGAGTTCGAGCTTGATGATAATCCGCAGAAACTGAAGGCGGCGCCTTCACCGGCAATCGCCGATGGTCCGTCGGATGCCGAACTGTTCCGTCCGGCCCGTCCTGTGGCCACCCCGACGCCACCCCGTCCGACCCAGTCGGTTCCATCTACCGAATCACCCGTCGACACTCACACCAAAGAAGAGGCCGCATTTACCGAACCAGCCAAAACTGATCAGTCAGAAACTGAAAAGGCGGACAAGTCGGACCGTACACCACCGGTGGCCAAGAAGCGCAAACGGTTCTGGAAGCGCAAAGCCTTCTGGATACCGGTAATACTGATAGCGATCATCGGCTGGTTGGCCGGCGTGCCGTATACCCGCTTCCATCTGGCGGCGCTATTCATCAAACAGTCGTATACCGTGATGGTCAGTGACGTGGTGACTAACAAGCCGGTCTCCAGCGCTACCGTCATCATCGACGGCCGTTCCGGCATGACCGATAAGGATGGCAAAGTCCGCTTTGACAGCATCAAGCCGGGTGACCGGCAACTCAGGGTCAGCAAGAAGTATTATAAGGACGCCGAGCAGCAAGTAGTGGTGCCGATATATGGCGACAAAGGGTCCCGGCATATCGACCTGATCGCCACCGGCCGTCAGGTGCCTGTGAGCGTGGTCAACAAGCTGACCGGTAAAGCGGTCGCCGACATATCGGTCAAGGCTGCCGGCACCGAGGTCAAGACTGACAAGGACGGTAAGGCGAGCATCGTTCTGCCGGCCGACAAGACCGACCTTGAGGTGACCGTATCTGGCAGCGGGTATAACCAACAAATTGCCCGGATAAAGGTGACTGATCAGGACGTTGAGCAGAACCACTTCGGTGTGGTGCCGGCTGGTCGCGTCTACTTCCTGTCTGGCCAGTCCGGCAAGATCGACCTGGTCAAGACCAACCTTGATGGCGGCGACCGCCAGGTAGTCGTCTACGGTACTGGTAAAGAGGATGAGCGTAACACGGTGCTGTTAGCCTCACGCGACTGGAAGTACCTGGCATTCTATAGCAAGCGCGACTCCGGACCGGCCAAGTTGTATCTGTTGGATACCTCGAACGATAAGCTGAGCGTCATGGATGATAGCCGTTCAGATGTCAGTCTGGTGGGCTGGAGCGGCCATGATTTCGCATTCACCTCAAATCGGACCGGGGCTAAGCAGTGGGATGCCGGACGTCAGGCGGTCAAGACGTATAATGCCGAAAAGAAGCAACTGCTGACCGTCGACCAGAACCAGGCCGAAGGCGACAGCGCCAACAACAAGTTCCAGGAGTTCACCAACCCGTACCTGGTAAAAGATAAGCTGGTGTATGGCGTGGAATGGTTCAGTTACTCGGGCAGTGATCTGGCGGACCGTAACGACTCTATCCGCATGGTGCCCGTCGGCAGCCAGTCCAAGAAGGACCTGCGTACCTTCCCGGCAGTGCAGTATAACGCTTTCCAGGCTAACGTCTACGAACCAGGCGGCGTCTATTACGCGGTCTGGTCGGTGGTAGACAACAAGTACAGCTTCTTTGAATATGAAGATGGCCAGGTGAAGGACGTCGACATCGACCAGGACAAATTCTTCAATACGCCGTATCCGACCTTCCTGGCGTCGCCGGATGGTACCAAGATGTTCTGGAGTGAATCACGCGATGGTCGCGAGACCTTCTTCGTAGGCGACAAGGATGCTAAGAACCCCAAGCAGGTCGGCGTGATCGATGACGGTGCGGTGTACGGCTGGTACGGCAATGATTACTTGCTGGTCAGCAAGAAGGGTAGTGAGCTGTTCATCATGCCGGTGAGTGGCGGGGAGTCGGCCAAAGTCTCCGACTATCACAAGCCGCAAGTGTCATATCGTGGCTATGGCGGCGGTTACGGTGGCCTCTAGGCCGTCTGTCTGCGCCAAAGGATCACAGCAGCAACAGAGTTAGAGTTCAACGATCTTGAGCTTGCCGTCGGTCTGTAGATAACCGCTCCAGGCGCGGTTGTTCAACCGGTAGGGCTTGGCGAGCGTCAGGGTAGCGCAATGCGTAGCACCGTCGATTTCCAGATGGTCGACTATCAGGTCGCGCTCGGCATCGGTGTCGGGGTGGATCATGTGCGTTAGCTGGGCGTTGTGTTTGATCAGTGCCAGGCCGACGTCCTTGCTGGCGGCGCCGAGCCACAGGTACCGCTGTTCATCGTCATTCGGTACACGTTTGTTCTTGCGTGGTATCCAGTGGATGGAGTCAGCGGTCAGTTGGCCTTCGCGGTCGTAATCGGTGGCCCAGAAACGGACGTGGTGCCGGTGCCACCAGCGGTCGGAAATCTGAATTTCAAAGCCGATATCCTGTTTGCGTCCCAGCAGATACAGGTTGCTCATCGGTGCGGCCGGATATGGTACCCGGAGCAGGCTGCTGATGACTTCGCGCCAGATGTTAGCTAGTGAGTGGTCGTCGGCGACTTCCCAGCCGGCATTACGCATGGCCCGGATCATCTGCTTGCGGGTGCCGATGATGCCGACGTTGACCGGATCGCTGGCGTAGCCGTCCGGTGTCACGCTGTAAACCGGCAGGTGCTTGTGACGCACGAAGATGCTTACTAGACGCGTCAGGGCGGGTATCAGGACATAGGCGGCCAATATGTAGGTGATCAAAAAGGCGACAACGCCGTTGAGTCGCTTATCAAGGGTCGGAAAGATCTGGTAATACGAAAAGATGGCAATGGCCAAACCCGGCAGCAGCACGGCCAGGCGTTTGCCGAAGCGGACGATATATTGCATCATACAGGCTCTATTTTATAGTGTCGGCTATCTGTTGTCACTGCCAGCTGCGGACTTGCTGAATCCGCTTCTGGTATTATGTACGTATATGAAGCAACAAGCTCAGGCGCGCGCTCCCCGCGTTGCCCCGGCAGCTATCCTGCCAGCCGCCCAGACGCGGCATATTCCTATCAAGAAAATACTTTCGGTAGCCGTGCTGGCCGTCATCATAGTGTTGGCCGGCTTGCTGGCATATCATCACGACCAGCGGCAGCAAGCAGCCGAACGTGCCTTTGCTGCCGATAAGGCCCGCTTTAGCCGGCTGGAGGCCGATATGACGGCCCTTGCCCAGTCAATCAAGCGTGAAACCGGCTTTGACAGTTCGCTGACTAAGAGCTGCGGCCACACGAACCTGAAGTTTCAAACTGGTGACCTTTATTGCTTGGTGTCGGTGACCCTACCATCGAGCGAAAGTCTAGCCTATGGCAAGTTGAAGAGCATTTACGAGACTAACGGTTTTTTTAGTTTGGACGAAAATGGTGAGGCATTGTGGGTGAAAGGTGTTGCCCAATCAGTGAGTTACAAGTCTGGATATGACTGCACTTTAAGCGAAGGGTTTGAGGGTCCGGATGGTTCTGATACCTTTAAATGCTTATCATCGGTACAAAAGCCTCTGTATGCATTAGCAGAATAATCTTTTTGCAATAAGTCAAACCGCATGCTACCATTCCAGCAATTCGAGTTGGAATGATGCGTATAAAAATTATAACAATTGCAATACTGGTACTAGCCTCAGCTTCAGCTGCCATGATGGTTGGATTTGGTGCGGCGGCCAATGACTCCATCGATTGGATCACTAGAGAGCCGACTATAGTTTCAGAGCAAGATTACGGTACTCAACAACCGGTGTTGACGATTAGGAACTGTGTGGACACCAAGGTGATGGTCAACAGCAGTACGCCGGCCGACTTTTGCATGACGCCTACCGCCATGGGAATGATGTCGCAGCTGTACACGAACTGGGGCTATGTACAACCAACAGGGTGGCCGTACGCGCATCAGATTGATTACCGGCGCGGCGGCAATCCTATCGTCGAGCCTGTGCCCAATCAGGCTTCCGGAATTTATTTCAGTGCTTCAGGCATTGGTAACTGGATATATCTTGGTTTGGTGTTCCAAATATCAAACCACTTAAGTTTGCAAGGGCTGCCACCGAATCATTATTTCAACGTCACCGATGGTATGGCAGATCTGGTTTTTAAACATCCAAATGGCGAATCGGTGAAATTCAGGTACTCAAACGAGATGTTCAGGTTCTCATCGAACGGCCGGTATATGCTGGCTAAAACATCCCAGGGATATACACGAATAGGCGTGATGGATACGTCGCTTACATACTTCAAAGGCTCGACTGACCCCGGGAGCGAGACCTGGGCTATAAATGACCGGGGTTCGGTGGCTTTCAGCGGGGCGGTGGATCCATACGATACCGCAAAAGGCAGAGCGGTGTTCACGGATATTAACTCTTGCAATGCCAGCCAACCACAGACTCCGGATTCTCCATCGCCGGATTATGCTGCGTGTCGGCAAAGGGATGTGTATCAGAATCTGCGGACCATGTTCCCGGACATCAAGAATATCTATAAAGCACAGTTTGCTAATGACCGCACGCTGACTCTGGTTATAGGACGGCAAGTGGTCGGAGGGCCGCTACGCTTCACGGCGGTCAGTCTGACTGCTGACGGCCAAATGAGGTCGTTGAAATCTTATGTGGCGCTTGGCGACTCGTTCGCTTCCGGTGAGGGTGCCTCTAATTACCGCCCCGGCACCGATACCGAGCGGAACCGCTGCCATCAATCGACCAATTCATATCCGTATCTGTTAGGAGTGCGGCAGGCTTCCTACGCTAGCGTGGCTTGCTCTGGCGCTAAGGTACAAAATATCTCTCCTTCAAATGGCAGGGGTTCGCAAATCTACGGTGAAGTCTCTTCAGGCGACTCAACCAAGGCGCTGGATGAACATCTGCCGGGTTATCTGGCGCAAGCCGATTTTGTCGACAAGGACAACCCGGATGCGGTGACGGTGTCAATCGGCGGGAACGACGTCGGCTTCGCGAACATCATCAAGCGCTGCGTTAACCCGTTCGAGTCACATGCCGGCAATGTGGCCTCCGGATTTACCTGTTATTCGTCGTACGAGGATCGCAAGGAACTGACCGACCTTATCGACCGCCAATTACCTAAGCTTCGCGATCTCTACGGCAGGCTGAAAGATAACAAGTTGGACGGGCGGCGGGTATATGTCATCGGTTATCCGCAGATAGTCAAACCGGGTGGGGCGTGTGATCTCAATGTGCGGCTCAACGCCGACGAAACCAAGTTCGCCTACGATCTGACGACATATCTGAATAAAGTGATACGTACGGCGGCGGAGCAGGCTGGAGTAGTTTATGTGGACGTCAGCCAGGCCTTTGATGGCCATCGGTTGTGTGAGCCGTATGCCAACAAGCCTGCGGTCAACGGAATATCACTGACCAGGACGCCGGTCAGCCGATGGAACATGTCCGAGAGTTTTCATCCTACGGCCTATGGGCATGGTCTGCTGGAGCGGGTAATAGCCGAACAGACTGACGATCTGACGAAGCCGATGCCAAAACCATTCGTACAGACGGCCACGATCTCGGCCGACCCGGCCGACGCGCTGTATGTCGGCAGGCTCAAAGAGCAGCGAGCCTTAAACAGGGTAGAGGTGGTCGGGGATATGCTTCCGGAGGTACTGACGATAGGCCGACCATCCACACTGGCCATACCGGCTGGAACGGGCAACTTGCAACCCGGTGGAACGTACCGGTTGTTGCTGAATGGCGTACAGATAGGTACGGCTATGGCCGGCTCTGACGGCAGTCTGAATGCTTCGGTCACCTTGCCTGTTTCCGCGGCAGCCGGTTTCCAAACGGTTCATCTGGTGGGTAAGACCGTATATGGTGCGGCGACCGATCTGCAACAGACGGTGTATATCGGTGATGATGGGGATATCGATGGCGATTCGGTGCCGGATGGTTCAGATGATTGTGGCCTAGTGGTCAATAGCGGTAAGGATGCGGATGGTGACGGGCTGGATGACGCCTGTGATCCGCAGATCGTGACCGCGCCATCGGGTGAGGGTGGCGGCGTGGACGAGTCCGGTATCGTGTGGCGCGAGAATGCCATCATGCCGATGTCGGTGCAGACGGTCGGCGGTCCATAGTAGCCCGGACGATGCCGCCGCGCTTGGTATAATACTTGTCGTATGAACGTCAGCGATAATGAGATCAAGCGTTTTCAGGATGAGGTCTGGAAATATTACGATGCGCACGGCCGTGATGGCCTGCCTTGGCGTCAACCGGATGATGCCGGTATGTTCGATCCATACAAGATCATGGTTTCCGAGCTGATGCTGCAGCAGACCCAGGTATCGCGGGTGATTCCCAAGTACCTGGCATTCCTGGAACAGTTTCCGGACGTGGCGACCCTGGCCGCCGCGCCGTTGGGCGAGGTGCTGACGGCCTGGCAGGGGCTGGGGTATAACCGGCGGGCCAAATTCCTGTGGCAGGCGGCGCAGATGGTCGACGCCGAGATGGGCGGAGTTTTTCCTGCCGAACAGAAGGCCTTGACCGCGTTGCCCGGCGTAGGCATGAACACTGCCGGGGCGATCATGGCATACGCCTACGATAAGCCGGTCACTTTCGTGGAAACCAATGTGCGGACGGTTTTCATCCACCATTTCTATGACGGGGCGGAAGCTCTGACGGTTTCCGATAAGGAAGTGCTTGAACTGGTGCAGCGTAGCTTACCGGGGGCCGCCACCGGTGGCCAGACGACGGGCGGTGCGCGCGAGTGGTACTGGGCACTGATGGATTATGGTACGCACATCAAACAACAGTATGGTAATAAGTCGCGGGCTAGCAAGACGTACGCTAAGCAGTCGCCATTCGAGGGGTCGCGGCGCAAGGTGCGTGGGGCGGTCATTCGGTTGCTGAGTCAGCGACCATCCACGTATGGGCAACTGGCGGAACATGAACCGGACGCCCGGTTGGAGTCTGTGCTTAGTGATCTGGTGCGCGAGGGTATGGTCGTCTCTGAATCCGGCCAAGACAGCGCGACCGTCTATCGCTTAGGCTGACTGGATACGGCCGCTATCGTCGATCTTGACGGCGCCTTGGCGTACGACTTCGATGGCGTCATCGACGATCCTGATGATCGTGGAAGGCAGACTGTCGGACATATCGCCGCCATCGACGTAAAAATCAACCTGGTCGCCAAAGTAATCGATGGCTTGCTGCACGGTTACCGAGCCCGGTTCGCCCGGCTGGTTGGCGCTGCTGGTCACGAGCGGACCGGTCTGCTCCAGGATGGCGCGTACGCGCTCGTCGGCGACCACCCGGTAGGCCTGTCGGCCAGTGTCCTGGTGCAGGTATGTCAGCCGGTCACCGAGTGGGATTTCCACGCTGAGCGGATTCGGCCACAGATGCT
>JALQUD010000049.1:5782-7250 GCA_023268595.1 Candidatus Saccharimonadia bacterium | reverse complement strand
GGTAGTGCCTATCGACAACACAGGCAAGGTTCCCGATACGACTATCGCCGGCGCAGTCAGTGGCATAAGCTCGCAGCTGCGTAATGCCACAGCAAACCCAGCCAGCGGCGTCCGTATCTGTCTGACAAGTGGTGGGGGCCGTTCTGCGCTGATAACCGTCGGTAAGGATGGTAGCAGTTTGGCCGTACGACTTGATTATAAGAATTCAGAGGATTGTTCATGATGGTAGGCATCAAAGCGAGGCAACGGGGGGATACGCTGGTAGAGGTGCTCATCTCTATCTTAGTTGTCAGTATGATTCTGACCGGAGCGTACGTCACTACTAACCGCAGCAGCATCGGCATCCGCGATTCACAGGAGCATGCCGAAGCCCTCAAGCTGGCCCAGGGTCAACTCGAGCAGCTGCGGGCGAATTCCAGCTCCAGCCAGACGATCTTCACGCAAGCATCTGGCGCGCCGTTCTGCATGGTCAATGGCAACGCGGTGCTGGTTTCGTCGCAGAGCGATGGAGCTAAATGCAAAGTCGACCGTTCCGGGTCACCGACCACCGACCAGCCGGCATATGAGATGAATATCACCAGGCGGAGCTGCACCGTTGCCACCGGTTGTAACGAGTTCACCATCAAAGCTTCCTGGGACAGTGTCACGGGCAGCGGACGTGCTAATGAACAGATGGTCTACAGGTTGTACAAATGAGCGCGCGCCACGACCGCACACAGTCATCGCAGTCCGGTTTCACTATCGTCGAGCTGATGATCGCTACCTTGGTGTTCGCCATGGTGCTGCTGGTCATTACCGTCGGTGTCATGTCGTTCACACGGGCCTACTATCGCGGTATCAACCAGTCCAATACGCAGCGGGTGGCCCGAGCAGTATTAGAGAACGTCTCGCAGGCGATTCAGTTCAGTGGCGACCAGGTGACCGCGCCGATTGCCAGTACCCAGATCGACGGACGGACGTACGAGGGGTTATGCGTGGGCGGTCAGCGCTACAGTTATCTGCGCGGTTGGCAGCAGATTGACGACAGTCCTGATGGCGCACAGAACCAGACTCAGCACGTGATGGTCGTGGACAAGCCGGGAATATGCGGCGGCCTGGCAGCCCAGGACCTGGGAGGTCCGCTGGCTACCGGTAGTACCGACTTGCTATCGCCGCGGATGCGCATCAGTAAATTGGATGTCGCACCATTGGCTGGCACCACTGACACGTTCCAGGTGACCGTACGCGTGGTGTATGGCGATAACGACCTGCTCAATAATCCGACCGGCAAGGACGCCACGTGTAAGGCGAGCATCAGCGGTTCGGAGTATTGTGGCCAATCTGAACTGACGACGACGGTCAAGAAACGGATCGCGCACTAGCGTGACGCCGGCATAGGTGGAATGGTATGATAAGGATAAGCGAAATGGGACAGAGACAGACGAACCGGACGGACCAACGGGGTATGGCCTCGATTATCATCACTATG
>JALQUD010000049.1:0-5748 GCA_023268595.1 Candidatus Saccharimonadia bacterium | reverse complement strand
ATCGTCATCGGCTTCGCGACTATCTCACGGCGCGAGCAGCGCCAGTCGCTAGACCAGCTATTGAGCAGCCAGGCGTTCTACGCGGCCGAGAGCGGTGTAGAGGACGCCCGTGCCGTCATCAAGAATTCACTCAATACCGGCCAGCCGATCGTCGGACGTACCGCTTGTCTGACCAACGATGCCGGCGGTAATTATCCGACCGGCAACCAGATGATAGTCGGTGACGGTGAATACGACGTCCGCTATACCTGCCTCAAGGTCGATCCGGCGCCGTCGAACGTCCAGTTCGATAATGTCTCGCAGAGTTCCATCGTCGTGCCGGTCACTTCCGACCAGCCGATCACCAGCATCAAGGTGACCTGGAAACCCTCGACCGAGAATTCAGGGTCACCGATGGACGGCTGTCCGAGCGCGCCGGCCAACTCGTTCACGCCGCAGACCGGCTGGAGCTGTGGACATGGCGTCATGCGTATGGACCTGGTGCCGACCGGCGGTTCACTGACCAGCGCCAGCCTGACCGGCGGGCTACTGAGTGCGTTCTTCGTACCGGTCACTACCGGATCGCCAGGCACGTTGGCATATTCCGGCAACACCGGCAAGGCTAATGTGGTCGCGGCCAACTGTACGGCTGCCACGGCCTGTACGGCTACGATCAGCGGCATCACCGGCGGTAGCAACTCTTTGTCGTTGCGCATCAACTCGATGTACAAGCCGAGCAACATGGTCATCGAATCGTTCAACGGGGCTACTGCCCAGAAAATCTCTGGCGTCCAAGCGATGGTCGACTCGACCGGTAAGGCTAATGACGTGCTACGGCGGATCCAAGTACGGCTGCCAATCGTCGAGACCGGTGGCAACTTGCCGGGTGCGGCCATAACCAGTAACGGTTCGGTCTGTAAGCGTTTCGAAGTTGCTCCTGGTTACTTCCGGATACCTGGCGACATCGTCCAGCCTGATCCGGGCAATGACATGTGTAAGCCGAAGACTGACGGTACTATCTCCACCGGTGGCTGTACGACGGTCAACGACATCGCATTCATATTGGATACCTCGAACAGTATGCTCCAGCCTTGGGGTACTTCAGGAGGAACGCGCAACAGTGAGCTACGTAGGCTGACCAAGCAGTTCGTCCAGGGGTCGGATATCGCCTCTAACCGCAACTATGCCACCATCACGTCCTTTAACACGAATGCGGCCACGAACCAGACGTTGACTGGCACGCAAGGTGACCTCATCAGCGCCATCAACGGCATGAGTAACGGTGCCGGTACCAACTACATGGCGGGTCTGGATGCTGGACGTCAGGAACTGAACAGCACGCGTGCCCGTACCGGTGTCAGCAAAGTGGCGATCTTCATCTCTGACGGTTCGCCGAACGGTTCGTCGGGTAACGACGCTACCACGGCCGAGAAGAATGACATCCGTAACAAAGCCAACCTTATGAAGGGCCAGGGCATCCGCATGTTCACTATCGGCATCGGTGATGATGCTGGCGGCACGTACGACCCGATCGACACGCAATTGTTGTCCGACATGGCTGGTAATGGCGGCTCATACGCTGATGCACGTAACACGTCGCAGCTGCAATCGGTGTTGGACCAGATTTCCAACAGCGTGTCCTGCAACTGATAGGCGCTAGGTGCGCTACTTGTTGGTGCGGTTATGGAACCGCTCATGGACATCTTTGAGGTGTGGGTCGGTCACGTGGGTGTAGATCTGCGTGGTCGAGATATTGCTGTGGCCGAGCATGGCCTGGACGGAGCGTAGGTCGGCACCGTTCATCAGTAGGTCGGTAGCAAACGAATGCCTGAGCGTGTGCGGGCTGACGTGCTTGGTGATGCCGGCCAGCAGGGCATAGCGGGCGACCATGCGCTGGATACTGCGGGCTGTCAGCCGGTGGAAATTGCCGGTCAGATCAACCTTCTTAGTACCGCTGTAGCGCACGAACAACGGCTTGGCGTTGGCTCCGTTACCGGCCTCGTTATCACGCTTATCGAGGTATCGCTGGACCCATTCGGCGGCGTCGGGGCTGATGAATATCGGCCGGTCCTTCTGGCCCTTACCACGGACCATGAATTCGCGCCGCTTGAGGTTGATGTGGTCGCGGTCCAATCCGACCAGCTCGCTGACACGCAGACCGCTACTGAACAGCAGTTCCAGGATCGCCCGGTCGCGCAGCCCGTTGATCTTATCCAGCTCGGGTTCGGCGAACAGACGCTGCAGCTCGTCCTCGTTCAAGAACGTCACCTGCTTGCGGCGCGTCTTGGCCAGCTCGATCTTATCGGCCGTCAGGGCGGGGATGTTGCGCTTGGCACAGAACTTCAGGAAGCCGCGCAGGGCGATCAGATGATAGTTGCTGGTGGACTTTTGCAGCTCGTCACTGGTGTTGGTGCCCAGACGGTTGAGCCACAGGCGCCACTTACGGACCAGTTCGGCATCGATATCCGCTACCCGTATGTCATCGCCGGCATAATCAACCAGCCTAGTCAGGTAATGGTCGTAATTCTGCAGCGTCTTGTTGGAGCGGCCTTGCTCGATTTCCATATATTCCAGAAAATCGGTCTTGGCCTTGGTGAATAACATAACCTTCATTGTACATGAACTGCATCTGACGTATGCTTATGGCAAGGAATCACGATAAGTGGATATCGAACAGCTCAAGACCCGGGTGTTAGGGCGGCAGGGAAAATACGCCGTCAGCTTGTTATTGGTGCTCGTGGTCGGCGCCGCTGGTCTGTTGGGCGTGCGTGCCAGCCAGGCTGACACGGTCCAGCTGCCAGCTGAAGCTGAATCCGGCGTAGTGACGGGTAACGCCAAGATCGTAACTGATAATGCCGCCTCCGGCAAGGCTTCGGTATTGTTCGGTTCCGGTGCTGCCACCAGTACGGCCTGTGCTAATGGCGTCAAGCCGCCAACCGGTGTCAGCCAGACCATGTCACTGGGCTTTTGCGACGATTTCGACGGAACGACAGTTGATAGCGCCAAGTGGTCGTTCCGTTCCAGTGCTGAAGCCGTTCAGTCCGATAATCCTTTCGGTACGGCCAACCCCGGTAACAAGCAGCTGGAATTCAACCAGCCTGCCAACTGTACGCTGTCTAATGGCATACTGAGCATGACCGCTAAGCCCGGCAACGTGACCGTGAAGGGCAAGACGTACGATTGGACCAGCTGCATGTTGGATACAGCACCCTCCTACAAATTCCGCTACGGTTACATTGAGGAACGCGCCCAGTTCCCGGACAAAAAAGGCTTCTGGCCGGCGCTTTGGACCTGGGCTGCCCCAGGTGTTACTACGTGCGGTGCCAGTAACTGTGAAACCGACGCCTACGAGTACTACTCCGACAACAAGACTAAGCTGTACCTGACCCAGCACAATGGCGCCAAGCACAGTTGTGACTACGATCTGCCGTTTGACCCGTCGGCCGCCATGCACACCTATGGCGTGGACATTCAGGCTAGCGGCACCAAGTGGTATGTCGATGGGAATAAGGTGTGCGAGACGAATATCACTTCGGCCGGAGAGACTAACATCCTGGTCGACAATTTCGTGTTCGCTGACATCCCGCCTGATGCAGGCAGCGTCGGTGTCAAGCGCATCGATTACGTCCGTGCCTGGAAGTAGCATGACCGTGTCTTGATATGGCGGGTTTCGCCCTCTGTGGCTAATCTGTTAGAATTTAGGAAACCTAAGCAGGAACCATACATGGAACGAACCCTCATCATTGCCAAGCCTGACGCCATCCAACGCGGCCTGGTCGGCGAAATCATCCACCGGCTGGAGCGCAAAGGCCTCAAGCTCATCGGCCTTAAGATGTTGTCGCTTGATGAGCCGATCCTGCGCGAACATTACGCCGAGCACGTCGAAAAATCCTTCTACGAAGGCCTGGAGAAGTTCATGAAGAGCTCACCGGTCGTCGTCATGGCCTGGGAAGGCTTTGAATGCACCAACAGCGTGCGCATCCTGGTAGGTGCCACTAACCCACGTGCCGCCGAAGCCGGCACTATCCGTGGCGACTTCGCCATGGGTACCGGCCGCAACCTGATCCACGCCAGCGACAGCAAGGCCAGTGGCCAGCGCGAAGTCAGCCTGTTTTTCACCGACGACGAGCTGCACAGCTACGACAAGTCGGAATACAACGACATCTACGAACCGCACGAGCGCGACTAACCATCCCGCAGTCGCGCGCCGCGCGACAGGGAAGCCGCTTCCGGGCGGACTTCCCGTAACGGCCCGGTAGTTCAATGGATAGAACACCACCGTCCTAAGGTGGGTGTTGGGGGTTCGACTCCCTCCCGGGTCACCATACAAAAAGCTCCACTTCGTGTGGAGCTTTTTGTATGTGTCCACGGCGAGGGAGGCGAACGGGAGCGCCAGTGGCGCTCCCCGCCGTAGCCGGGCGACCCTGGGAGCCCGGTTGCCTAAGCCGGTTATTCGCCGGCGGGCAAGGCGACTCCCTCCCGGGTCACTCGTAAGGGGCTTAGGCTGGTATGTAAGTCTTCCTTTTCCAATACTGGACAGATTGCTTAAACATTACATTTGGCCATTTGTCAATTCATCATCTCGCCTGCTACTATTTATGCATGAATGAGCAGTCAGACAAGCTTCGCTCAGATCCGGTATGGCAAGATGCTAGCGCTATTTCCGAATATATTTATAGCCAGCTTGATCATCTAATTGAAAATTATCCCGAAGAGAAATGGGCTACGGCAAGTAAGCTACGGACGGCAGCAAATGACGGGTTATTCTTTATATCTAAAGCCGTTGCTGGCACGACACCTGATTCCAATTTACATGATTGGGATCAGGCCCGACGATTATATTTCGCCCTTCAAGCACAGTATCTTCTTGCGAGTAAGCAGCACTTTATTCAACTCGACCCGACAATGGTGGTCAAACTTGATAAGCTTCTTGCGACAATCACGCAGGTTATTGACTCAACTAATATCGACATACAGGTTCAGGCAGATAAAGAGCTTGAACCATGGCTTAAAAAATATGATATTTGGCGGAAAATAAAAGGTGCATAGCCTGCTAATATGAGGCTATCGAATAAAAACAATTGTGCGAATAAATTCCCACAGTAATGAGGCGAAATAAGGCATAAAAATTGAAAAGCTGTATGAGGCCATTCAGAGTGCCGGTTTCATATTGGTATTCAGGCAGCATAATGCAGCTATGATTGGCGAGAAGAAAGGAAATGTCGACTCGGATATTATCTTTTCGGTTATGAAGCGGCTGCACAAAGACCCTGACATGGGTGGCGTAGTGCTTGTCTCTGATGATGGCGATTATAAGATGCTCGTGGATTACCTGATAGAGGAATCTAAGTTCAAGAAGATACTTTTTCCTAACAAGCGTTTCAGGTCATCATTGTACAGGCAGATAGGAGCCCAATACTTTGCTTACTTAGATGACGAGGATGTTATAAGGAAGATAGCGCGAAAATGAAAAAAGCTCCTTAGGCAGTTAACCGTTCGGAACTTTTCTCGTATTGATTAACTAAATTGTAGCACGAACGTATAACAATGTCAATCATACATCATTGTATGTACATAAACTGATACAATATAACCATGAGCAAGAAAAAGCAGGCCACGTCAAATCCGGACGGTCCGGCTAAGTACTTCGACGACCAGCTTGATGGCGAAGAGATGCTGTTCATGTTCCGCAAGCATCCCATCGTGATGCGCAAGGGCCTGATCATTTCCAGCGTAGCCACGCTGGTGGGGCCGGTGTTCACGCTGGCC
>JALQUD010000048.1 GCA_023268595.1 Candidatus Saccharimonadia bacterium | reverse complement strand
AAGGCGAAAACCCAGTTGCGCAACCGGATGCAGGCGTACGACAATAGACGGATTATTATGAAAACGGAGGAGAAGACCAATGACGTTTGACGAGTATCAGAAACAGGCACTGACCACCAGGTTACAACGCGATCAGGGTGAACTGGATCTGGCGCACTGGGCGCTCGGTATCGTGGGCGAGGGCGGCGAAATCGCCGAGAAGGTCAAGAAAATCATCCGTGACCGCACGGAGCTGGATGATGACGCCAAGCGGCTGCTGTCCAAGGAAATCGGCGACGTTCTATGGTACCTGGCAGTGCTGGCAGATCACCTCGGCGTGTCGTTCGATGAAGTGGCGCAGGCTAACATCGATAAGCTGAAGAGCCGGCAGCAACGCGACAAACTGGGCGGCAGCGGCGACGAGCGCTAAGTGATCAGTGGGCGTCGGGGCCGAGGTATTGCTTGCGTAGCCACTCGTCAAGCGAACCGCCGCCACCGGCGCTCAGACATAGCACCAGGTCGCCGTCGGCCAGATGTTGGTCGATGGCGGCCTTGAGTGTGCCATTCAGCTCGGAGGGTTCGGACTTGGGCTTGGTTTCCTGGCTCAGCATCAGGCTGAGCTTCTCCGGCGTCAGTAATTCCAGGTCAGGGTCCTCGCGTGCCAGGTAACTCGGCACGATGTACAGGCGTTTGACACCGTCGAACAGATGTTCAAGCTCATCCTTTATGAAATGCTGGCGTGTATTGTGCAGACCTTCGTACACTACCACGACGTTCTCCTGGGCTACCTCGTGGGCGGTTTCCAACGCGCCACGGACCTTGGGTGGCGTGTGGGCGTAGTCGGTGTACAGGCGGGGAATTAATTGCTCGAAGCGACGGGAGACGCCGGGGAAGGCGTTAAGCGTGGCAATCACCCGGTTGATATCGGCGCCGAACTGCATGGCGATGGCCTGGGCGGCTTGCCAGGCATTGAGCCGGTTGACGCGCCCGGCCTGACGCAGGAAACGGTCGATGGCCGGTTCCGAGGGGCTAAGCACCATGCGGCTGGCGATCGGTGCCAGTTCCAGGGTCTGGGCGTCCGACTCCCACATGACAGCCCGGTCGGTCTGGTCCAGGAAGTCCTTGAAAGCCGCATTGTAACTTTCACGCGTGGGGTAGATGTCGGGGTGATCCCAGTCGACGCCGGTGATGATTGAAACCGCCGGATGGAAGGCCAGGAAGTTACGGGCGAACTCGTCGGCCTCGTATACGAAGTACTCGCTACCGGGTTCGTAGTGGCCCATGTCGCCGAATGGAATCTTGGCACCCACCGACCAGCTGACCGGATAACCAAGCTGCTGAAGCGTCCAGATGACCATGGACGTGGTGGTGGTCTTGCCATGCGTACCGGCGATGGCGATCAGCTTCAGGTTCTTTTCTTCAAGTATACGGTTCAAGAGCTCATCGCGCAGCGACAACCGGATGTCGTGGTTACGACAGAAGCTGAACTCCGGGGCGTCCGGCTGTTCAATGGCTACGGCTGCGGAGTAGACCAGCCAGTCGATCGGCCGGCGGTTGTGGACTTCCTCTATGGCCTGGCTGGTCTGGCCGATGTGGATGTCGTTGATGCCTTGGTCGCGCAGGTAATCGATGTAGGCTGATTCCTGTTTGTCGGAGCCGGATACCTCGAAGCCGGCCTGCTTGGCGATGAGGGCGAGCGGACCGATGCCGGTGCCGCCGATTCCGGAGAAGTATATATGCATGCTATCTAGTATAGACTACAAGGGATGGTTGGTGATGCCTGGCATGGTAAAGTGTAAGCATTTTACTGCGGTTAATGCCGATGGTATAGTTAATGTCACTTCGGAATAAAATCCAGAGGCCCGCACTTTGCAGTACGAACATTCCCATGCTATACCGTGCAATGTTCCCGAAAGGAATGATCCTCATGATCGACAGGTATACGGAAACGGAAAAGGCTGAGATCGAAGCGTTCAGGGCGAGTTTGTCCGGAGATGCCGGCCCGCCACCGCTCAACCCGATGGTGATCGCGACAACGGTCTGTCTACTCCTGATGGTCTTCTGGTCCGGTCTTTTCCTCGGTACCGTCTGGTTCCTGGATCTGTTCCGTGGCGTCAACCTGGATGTGGCCATCCTGGCGACACTGGTCATGACGTATGCGACAGCCTACATGTTCCTGACGAGTGGTCACTGGAGGAAAATCGTGAACAGTCACTGGCTGTACCGGCAGGTTGTTGGCAAAGACTGAGTCTAGCCTGCACCCAAGGTCCGATGGTGTCCGTTGAGTCACGGTCCTTCCGAAGCACCCAGCCGGGACGATACGTTACGCAATCCAGCGTATACCTGTCATCCCGGCTTTTTCATGTTAATGGTGCACTTATAGGACGAGCCGCCGCATGATGCGCCGGAAAATCAGACTCGCGACGAAGCCGAATAGCGACAGTACCGATACGACCAGTGACCAGCCGGCCAGGTCCGGCGACCAACGGGGGGATAGGAAGTCGAACTGATACAAAGCTTTCGGCACCGATGTGTCCTCGGCTGGCGACTGTCCGCTGGTGCGCTGTTTGACGAATGACTGGATACAGCTCAGGCGGTAGCTGCCGGAGAAGCCACTTGGGATAGCCTGTTCACAGTATTTCTGCGCCTGGTTATATAAGTCTTCGCTGTTGCTGGCTGTGGACTGGGCGCCTGCCTGCTTGGCGGCTAACAGACGTTCATAGGTGGACTTGAGCTGGATCGGTGGGTGTACGGCTTGCGGACCTGACGATAGCCCGGTATTCATGTGGCCATAGACCTGTTTGCGTAGCTCACGGAGTGCACCTTCGACGTCGCCATTCTGCTCGTCGGCCTGGTACAGCGCGGTGCGCAGTTCGACCATCTTGAGGTTATTGGCGCGTAGGGCGACGACGCAGATGATGCCGCTGATCAGAGCCAGTATCAAAAAGTACCACGGCTTGATGCCACGCAGGCGTGCCCACAGCCGATATAACCGTCGTTTCGTCTTGGTTTCCATGATGATGCTTATGCTCCATTATACCGCATATGCTAATGTGGTTTCTTGCTCGCGATACCGTGGAATAAAAAAGCACCCATCTGATGATGGGTGCTTTCATATCGGAAGAGCTTGGATTACTGCTTCTTCTGTGTGGTGGCGCCTGCAGCGTTGTTGGTCGTAGTGCCGGCTGCGTTATTAGTAGTGGTGCCAGCGCCTTGCTGGGCAGCGCCTGCGCCGGTGGCTTCACCGTTGGTGCCGGTAGCAGGAGCCTGGGTGGTGCCGGTGCCTTGCTGGGTGCTGCCGCTGTTGGTGTCACACTTCTGGCCGTTCGGGTTGTTCTTCTTGAACTCGGCGGCTTTCTGGGCGACCTGGCCATCGTTCTTCAGGTTTTCCCAGAAGAATACCTCGCTGCGGTTGATCAGCATCTCATCGTTAGGGCCGTGTAGCTCACAGCCAAGTTTTACCAGGTTGTACGAGCCGTTCGCAGCGCCGTCCTGTCCAGTTTGGTTCTGGATATAGAAGACGTCCGTCAGGCGGATGTACTGTGATGTAAGGTCCCTGATCTTACCGAAGTAGACCTGGCCGCCGTTGGTGCCGTTGACGTTGACGAAGACCGCCTGGTACTGGTCGGCTTTGACGTAGTGGGTCTCGCTGTAGACCGAGCGGCCGTAAACGATGAAGAAAATGGTGGCGACTGCCAGGACAGTGCCGGAGAGGAGGAGGGCTAAAAAGCTCCAGCGGTAAGCGCGACCTTCTTTGAAGTCACCCTTGCCGGCAGCCTTGACTGGTTGCTGTTGCGCAGCTGCGGCATTGTTGGCGTTGCCAGCGTTGAATGCGCCCGATGCTTTGGCAGTCTGAGCCTGCTCAGCCGGAACGGCGTTGTTTCGGTTGGCTGGGCGGTTCTGCCCGAATCGGTTGAAATCCATAGTCTCCCTCTTTTGTAGTGCGGACGCAACGTGCCTTGTTGAATTATGTCCACCGGTAGTTACACTTAACTTACTAGCTTGTAGTGTAATGCATAAGCACAACAGATATCAATATGGAAAATGCCGGCTTGTACACAGCCCTCGGACCGGCACTGTGGTAGCTATCCCTGTAGTCAAATTGTTGACAAACAAAAAAACCGGGGATATGTTAGGGGTACCATTACTAATGCACAAGAGGGAGAACAGTAGCAATGGCTTACAAGCACACTAACTCGAAGGGTGTCACCTACTACTTGAACTCGAAGAAGGTCACCCTGCGCGGCGGCAAAGAACAGACCATCTTCTATTTCAGCAAGGACGAACGCCCAGAAGCTGTGCCAGAGCTGCCTGCTGGTATGGAAGTCAATGAGAACCCGCGCAACGGCTTCCTGACCGTCAAGCGCAAGTAACACGCTCCATACGGTAAGACAAACACTGGTATCTGCGAAAAAGGACGCCTTTATCTTCATGATAAGGCGTCTTTTTATGTACCTGTACTATGTAGGTTACGTTCTGGACGGATGATAGCGCCCTAGCTGTTTACTATAATTAACCGTTTGGTATCATCAGGGTATGGTAAAGACCCGCACTACGTCTAAGAAACAACCGATCGTGACCGTACACGACCTCACGAAGCGTTATGATAATAAGGCAGTCGTCGACGGCATAAGCTTTGACGTCATGGAAGGTGAGGTCTTTGGAATCCTCGGTCCTAACGGCGCCGGTAAGACCACGACGCTGGAGATGATCGAATCGATGCGTCCTATCGATGGTGGCTCAGTCACGCTCTGCGGTATTGATGTGGCGGCCCGGCCGGACGCCATCAAGGCAGTCATCGGCGTACAACCTCAGACGCCGGCATTCGAAGAAAAAGTCACGCTCAAGGAGCTGATCGAATTCTTCGCCAGCACATATGGCGACACGGTCGACGTGGAAGCCGTGCTAAAAGACGTGCAGCTGACGGATAAGATAAACAGTTATCCGGAACAGCTATCTGGTGGCCAAAGGCAGCGTTTCAGCATCGCCACGGCCCTGGTGCATGGCCCTAAAGTGTTCTTCCTGGATGAGCCGACCACCGGTCTCGATCCGCAGGCCCGCCGCAACCTATGGGACCTCATCCGGCACATCCAATCCAAAGGTGTCACCGTCATAATGACGACCCATTACATGGATGAGGCCGAGCAACTCTGTGACCGTATCGCCGTCATGGACAACGGCAAGATCGTCGCGCTCGACACGCCGCAGAACCTTATCAAGGCCTTGCTATCGCGTGGCTTCAAGAAGCCGCAGCATGTGGAGCAGGCTAACCTGGAAGATGTGTTCATCGATCTGACGGGTAAGGAGCTGAGGGAGTAGCATATGAGTCTGAAACGTAAATTCCTACCGGTATGGACCTTCGCCAAGCTCGATGTCAAACGGCTGTTCCGCGACAAGGTCGGCATCTTCTTCGTGTTCGTTTTCCCGCTGATTTTCCTGATAGTCTTCGGCTTCATATTCGGCCGCGACGACGGCAGCGTGTCATTCAACGTGGCGCTTATAAACCAGTCGCAGACCGAACCGGCCAAACAGTTCGAAGACCAGATCCGTAAGAGCGATGTCATTAAAGTCAAAGATGCCTCGTCGGAGCAAGACGCCCTGCAAAAGATGAAGCGTGGTGAACTCGATTCGGTCATCGTGTTGCCGGGTGACTTCGGCGCCACCAAGGAAGGTCAGCAGACGCCAAGTGGCCAGGCGATCGTGCGGTATGACCAGAACAAAGCCCAAGCCGGCACCACATTGACCTCGGTACTCCAGGAAGGCGTGTTCAAACCTATCAACCAGCGTCTGGCGCCGTCATTCGACCCCTTCACCGCGGTGGCCCGCTCGACCTCGACCGAGGGTCTCCGGCAATTCGACTTCACGTTCGCCGGTCTGCTCGGCTTCACGTTGCTGACGTCGGGTATCTTTGGTCCCACATCGGTCTTCCCGCGGCTCAAGCAGCGTGGCGTGCTGCGTCGTTACAGTACCACTACGCTTAAGGTCTGGCAGTATTTCACGGCCAATGTGTTGTCGAACGGTGTGGTGGCGCTCATGTCCTTGGCTGTCATGTTCATTGTGGCGCAACTGATGTTCGGTGTGACGATGCGCGGCGATTATCTGACACTGGCCGCTTTCGCGACCATTGGCGCTACGCTGATGTTCGGTATCGGATTATCGATCGGTGGCTGGGCCAAGAACGAAAACCAAGCGGCACCGCTCGGTCAGATCGTCTCTTTCCCGATGATGTTCCTGAGCGGCATATTTTTCCCGACGTTCCTGATGCCGGGTTGGCTCCAGAATATCACCCAGTTCATCCCGCTGACACCGGTGGTTGATGGCATCCGTCTGATTCTGACCGAAGGCTACACATTGGTGCAGCTTGGTCCGCAGCTGCTGATCATGGGCGTCTGGCTGGTAGTCGTCTATTTGATCGCGTTTAAGGTCTTCCGCTGGGAATAGGGCGTTAATTTGACCGGCCGCCTGGACGGTTTTTAGCCTCACGCCGCAACTTTTGTTTGGCGCGGGCGGCTTTGCGCTGGTCTTTGATCAGTTGCCGCATGTACACTAACCCATGCTGTCGTCTAAGTGCTTTTAGCAGCTCTTCCTGATCCATGTATAACTCTTGATGTTCGAGCGCGTGGCCGGCAACTTCCGGTCTTAAGAATGCGATGAGCATCCGGCGGATCATGCCGGTTCTAGTCAGATGGTTGTAGGTCGCCTCTTTGTCGACGGCGTTTACCAGCTCATCGGGTAGGTTTAGGAGGATGCTTTTCATGATGCCTAGTCTAGCGATCTGCGGGTTAGCGCCGCTAGCGCATTCTGGCTGTCTTGTAATGGGGACGTTACGTTTTGTGCAGAATCGTATGGGGTAGTGAGCGACCCGCACACCCTGTCGGCACAGTGTGGAAAATATATAAAAACTATATATAAAGTATATAATTTCGCGACTGTCGTATGAGGATGTGGTGACTCAGCCGTGGGGCTATATTAATGACTGAAAAAGTGGAAAACAGGGGTGAAAAGTGATATAGTAGCAGAAATGTAGCTGGCCAGAAAAAGGCCGCCTAGAAAACTAGAAAAGTTATGCATATATATGATGATCAGGACCAGTTGAAGCGGCCATTCTTCGTGTTGGCGCCGATGGACGATGTGACGGAAAGTGTGTTCCGACGGGTGGTGCATGGTTTGGCGCCGGCTGATTTGTATTTCACGGAGTTCGTGAACGTGGATGGTTTGCAGAGCCCGGGTCGGCCAAAGCTCATCAAGAAGCTGAAGCATGCAGCCCAGGAAGGGCCGTTGGTGGCGCAGCTGTGGGGTAAGAATCCGGAGAATTTCCACAAGACGGCCGCGGAATTGGCGGATGCGGATTCGGAGCTGAACCGGTCGGTCCGCCTGGGTGGCGCGGAAAGTAATTTCGTGGGAATCGACCTTAACATGGGCTGTCCGGCCAAGTCGGA
>JALQUD010000047.1 GCA_023268595.1 Candidatus Saccharimonadia bacterium | reverse complement strand
CGACCAGACAGCCATGCACCAGCTGCTCAACTACGTAGCTTCGTTCGTGGTATCCCGCGGCATGCATGTCGAATGGTATGAATCCAACGGCTTCGAATCGATCGTAGCCACCACCCGCGGGCACCGCAAGACGCCCAAGGTACTACTGGCCGCACATGCCGATGTCGTACCTGCCGATGAGCCGGCCTTCACGCTCACGGAACGAGACGGACGTCTGTACGGACGTGGCGCCATAGACATGAAGTTCGCCATCGCCGCCTACATGGACCTGATAGACAGCCTGGTCAGCAATCTGGACGACTACGATTTCGGCCTGATGATAACGGGTGACGAGGAACTCGGCGGGCTCAACGGTGCGGCCAAGCTGGTGGACGAAGGTTACATACCTCAGGTCTGCATCCTGCCTGACGGCGGTGACGATTGGCAGATCCAGACGTCCTCGAAAGGCTTCTGGGCCTTCGAGATAAGCACTACCGGGCGTTCAGCCCACGGCTCGCGCCACTGGCAAGGCGACAACGCCATCACCAAACTGCTGGCCACATTAGAAGAAATCACCGGCTTGTTCGAAGACCCATCACGCCAGAGCAAAGACACGAACACCGTATCACTGAACCTGCTGAACGGCGGCGTAGCCATGAACCAGGTGCCGGAAAGCGCCAGCATGACCATCGACGTCCGTACGACCGATGCCGCAGAGCATGCACGCATATACGAGGCCGTGACCGCTATCTGCCGCCGTCACGGGGCTGCCTACCGTCACGTCAGCGACTGCGCTCCGACCAGCTTTGACCTTCAGGACCCTCTGATCGCACCGTTCGCACGGCTTATCGCGGAGCGTACCGGCGTGGCACAGAACGGTTACCACGCGTTGGGTTCGAGCGACGCACGGTTCTATGTGCCATTCGGCGTACCCTGCATCAGCGTCTATCCGACTGGCGGCAACCTTCACGCCGAAGACGAATGGATCGACGCCGAAGCCTTCCAGCACTTCCGTGCCATACTTGGCGATTATATGGAACAGATAGCCCGCACCGACGGTATGAGCCCGCCCCAGGTTTGACAGTCTGACCCCTGATATGCTACTATTTCTTTGATTGCCAAAGACAGCGGCGTCATCCCAACGGTTACTATCAATTACTGCGGATGATTAAGAATGCCGCCAAGGTTACCGACATTTCATCGCCAAGCCCACTCCGTCAGGAGACAGCAGCGGCCGATATGTTTTACAGGTCTTTGCATCGCAAAGGCTTTTTATTTGGCCAATCACCCCGCCCGCAGCGGTCGATCGCGGACGGGACCAACCAAAAACCCTCGTAATAGGGAGAAATGCATTTCATGGCATTGACACAATCAAAGAAGAACGAAGTCGTCGGTGAAGTCGCTGAATTGCTCAGCTCTTCCAAGATGACCGTCGTCACCAAGTACCAAGGTACCACCGTCAAGGCATTGCAGGCACTGCGCCGCGAAGCTCGCGAGAACGGCACCAAAGTGAAAGTGGTCAAGAACCGCTTGGTCATCAAGGCCGTCCAGCAGACTGAAGCCCTTAAGGACACTGACACCAGTGCTCTCGAAGGCATGCTGCTGTACGCTTTCAACGACCAGGACGAAGTCGCACCAGCCCAGGCTATCGCCAACTTCGCCAAGAAGAATCCGACGCTCGAATTCGTCGGTGCGATCTCGGCGGAAGGCAAGTTCCTGAGCGCCGATGAAGTCAAGACCCTGGCTGACTTGCCAAGCAAGGAAGTCATGATCGGCAGCGTCATCAACACGCTGTTGGCTCCGGTCAACGACACCGTCAACGCCCTGTCGGGCAACCTGCACGCCCTCCTCGACGGCGTCGCAGACAAGGCAACCGCCTAAGAACAACTAAGGAGAACTAGAAATGGCTGATTTAAAGAAGCTTGCTGAAGATCTTACCAAACTGACCGTTTTGGAAGTCAACGAACTTAAGAACATCCTGAAGGATGAGTACGGCATCGAGCCGGCTGCCGCCGCTGCTGTCGTAGCTGGCCCAGCCGCTGACGCTGGCGCCGCTGAAGACGCTAAGTCCGAATGGGACGTCGTCCTGAAGGACGCCGGTAGCCAGAAGGTCGCCGTCATCAAGGCCGTCAAGGAACTGACCGGCCTCGGTCTTGGCGAAGCCAAGGCTCTGGTTGACGGTGCTCCTAAGACCATCGTTGAAAAGGCTAAGACTGACGACGCCAACGCCGCCAAGAAAGCCCTGGAAGACGCCGGCGCAACCGTCGAGCTCGCCTAGTATCCGCTAGTCTGCGCGACACGCTTCAAAAAAACCGCTTGGAAACAAGCGGTTTTTTGGTAGCGCCAAGATATGGGGGCCGTTGCGACTTTATTGATATTTTATAATTTTTATGTTATTATAAATATCTCCTTAACAACTCGGTTTTCACACAGACGCAAAGAACCTGGACCATGCCGCTTTAGAGCGACATCACTGTAAAGGGGCTATACCGTGAGTAATCACACCACCCTTCCGAAGAAGGAGCGCAAGCTCGTCGTCATGTTGACATTTTACTGGTCGGGAGTCGATTTCAATCAACTTCAGACACGTGAACTGACAGCAAACATCGATCCCGAAACGGTGATCAGACTACACGATCTACTCCACGGCAGCCAGGATCACGTCATCGCCCACGACACCATCGTACGCGCACTGGCGACGTTACGTGTCCGCAACGATATCCCGGCACACGAAGTGTTCAAGGAAGTCGAATACGCGGAACGAGTAATGCACTGTCTGTACCCCTTCCTGGGAGAGAGGAACTGCGACAACGCGCGCGGACTTTTTTCATGGCTCGATGAGGTACGAGGACAGCAAGTCTATCACGACCCCATCCAGCTGAAGCAGCTACAACGTCAGGCGATTACAATCGTCATGAAGCACCAACAGTGGGAAAAAGACTGGCATCGCTGGCACTGGCTTAAGCGACAGCTGGACATCACAGGCATTACACCTGATGAGGTCAGCATTTCCAGCGAGGTCTTCGACCAGTCATACGGCCACGCGACCGTAACAGGCTGGGCTCCGGAGCTTCTACGTCGCATACGCCGACACTCTGGTTCTACGAACCCGCTTGACCAGTACATGGGTTCGGGCGCTGCCAACATTCTCGTCGAGCACATCAATGATGGATGGATCACCTGGGAGCAAGCCTCCATTACTTTAGAGGAGCTCACCGGACTGGTGCAATGCTTTGACGACTTCCCAGAGCAGCAAGAACGCTTCATGCGTCTGACCGCCCAACAGTAAACCGAGAGGAGGCCTTTAGGCTAGCCCCCGAGCCGTATCCTCTATGGATGCAATACGACTCGGGGGCTTTAACTTTTTTTTGCTTTATCTACATCTTCTGAAGATTAAGTCTAGCCAAAAGCGGCTTGGATAGGATACACTGTAATCCGTTACCGACATACCACATACATTCCAATCGGTACGGCCCAGTTTGGATTCTCGTTTTTGCCTGCAGACTTATCCACAGTATTTTTATTCGTGGCGTTTAAGTTTTGACTTGATTCTGCCGGCGTGGTATGTTGATGGGGAAGTGAAGTACGAGGTGTGAGGCACTCGGAACAGCCTGAGAACTGTTCCACGTACCACTTACAGAGAGAGGTTACGATAGCAGCTCAGATGGTCCGTGCGCCATGATGCACCGGTCCGCCCGATTTGCGAAACAAACACATCCGTTCAAATAGAGAGACCAAGAGTTATATAGATATGGCAGACGTACCAGAAAAACAAATCAAGCGGCTACGGGCGCTCATCCAGGAAGCTGAGACCAACTTGGCAGCCGCCAACGAGCTGCTGATCAGCTTGGTGGGCGATGACGAGCGCGTCACCCCCATCCAGACCGAAGACGTGTCCGGTAAGGTCATCGAGGGTGTCTTTGACGGCCAGAACATGGTCGGCTCTGACGGCAAGACCTACCCAGTCCCCGCCAACTACGCCAGCAAATCCAAGCTGGTACAGGGCGATATCCTCAAGCTGACCATCGCCGAAGATGGCGCCTTCATGTACAAGCAGATCGGACCGGTACCCCGCAAGCAGGTCGTCGGTACGCTCAAGCTCGAGAAGGGCCACTACTTCGTCGACGTAGCCGGCAAGGACTTCCGCGTCCTGTTAGCCAGCGTGACCTATTTCAAGGCCAAGCCAGGCGACCAGGTCTCGGTCAACGTACCGGAAGATGACATGGCCGTCGAGTGGGCAGCCATCGAGGCAGCACTTTAGCTGCGCGCTTCCGTAGCATCTACGCCTTCTTAGTCGATACGATCAGGCTCCACACAGTGGAGCCTGATTAGTGTTCGCGCATCAAACGCAGTCTCCATATGTAGCGCCCTACCGAATTACACAACGCGCTGGTGCGTGCCACGTAGCGTATAATCAGAGCCATATGGGACAAGCACTCTACCGGCAATACCGGCCTAAATCGCTTACTGACGTCGTCGGACAGGAGCACATCACCGACACGCTTGCACATGCCCTCAAACAGGGAAAACTGGCACACGCCTATCTGTTCACCGGACCGCGCGGCGTCGGCAAGACCTCGATCGCCCGGATCCTGGCCCACCAGATAAACGACCTGCCGTACGACGACGATGCGACCCACCTGGACATCATCGAGATCGACGCCGCCAGCAACCGCCGTATCGACGAGATCCGCGACCTGCGCGACAAGGTACACACCGCTCCGGCCAGTGCCAGCCACAAGGTATACATCATCGACGAGGTCCACATGCTGACCAAGGAAGCCTTTAACGCGCTGCTCAAGACGCTGGAGGAACCGCCAGCCCACGTAGTGTTCATATTAGCGACCACCGAGGCACACAAGCTACCGGAGACCATCGTCAGCCGTACGCAGCGCTTCATATTCAGACCGGTCGATCTGACGGCCGTGGCCGACCACTTGGAGGGAATCGCCAAAAAAGAAGGTATAAACGTAGAGCGTGAAGCCTTGCAGCTGATAGCCGCCTATGGCGAAGGTAGTTTCCGCGACAGCATCAGCCTGCTTGACCAGACCCGTGGACATGACGGCACCGTCAGTGCCGACGTAGTACGGGGCATGATCGGCATTCCCACCGACGAAGCGATCCAAAGTCTGCAGACAGCGGTAGCGGCGGCCGATGCCGGAGCCGTCGTACGCACCCTCAGTGATCTGCGCACCAAAGGATTCGCGGCACCGCAAGTCGCCAAACACCTTGGCCGCCGCATCCGGCAGGATATCCTGGAAGGCCAGGCTTATGAAGGCGTGTTCGAGCTGCTCGACAAACTGGTCGACGTGCCGGCAGCTCATGACCCGGACACATGTCTGGAACT
Source organism: Candidatus Saccharimonadia bacterium (assembly GCA_023268595.1). Lineage (GTDB taxonomy): Bacteria > Patescibacteriota > Saccharimonadia > Saccharimonadales > UBA4665 > JALQUD01. Next base: position 2,112 of record JALQUD010000047.1, on the reverse strand, counting down.
CGCCCTGGTCGGCCACGCCCTGAAAGGACATCTGCCGGCCGCTCCGACGGTCGCACCAGTTACACAGCTCGTTGCACCGGCTGCACAGGTGCAACAGATGCCGCAAGCTAGTCCTATGCCGGTCCAGCCGGCAGTTGATACGGCAGGTCTGACTGATGCGCCGAGCCAACCAGGCGCACTCGGCTCGCTCAAGCTGCAGCCAAAACCCGCCGCTGCCGACGATGCCAGCGACACCGCTGGGGCAGCGCCAAGCGCAGCTCCCATGGCGGCCATCGAGCCACGGACCAACCTTGGCAAACGGATTCCCGTCGACGACAAACTATGGCCAGCCGTCCTGGACGAGCTCAAAAAGACCCATAACACCATCTATGGCATCGTCCGCAACGCGCGCCCGGTGTTTTACCAGCAGGGTCTGGAACTCGGGTTCAATTTCGGCTTTCACAAACGTCGCATCTCCGAGAGTAAGAACAAGGATGTGATCTGTGGCATCATGAAGGACCTGACCGGGCAGGAAATCAGCCTGCACTGCGTGCTTATCGACAAGAACGCACCGGAGGACCTGGGAGGTATCCCGGACTTTGATGATCCTGATGGTGAGGAGACGGCCAGTGACACGGAAGCGGCGCTCAAGGTCAAGGAAAAGCCGCTCGATCCGAACGTGGCAGCCATCAGCAACGTCTTCGGCAGCGCCGAGGTGCTGGACAAATAGTCAGGCAATAGGCAGGTTGGCTGCGCGCCGGCCGATGAGCTGGTATACTTATACGACAGAGAGGGAAGTCCACGATGGATAACGAGAGCTACGGCCCACCGCCCGGTGACGCCGACTTCGCAGGCTATGGCGATAGCAATGATGGCGGTATGCCGGCCAAGAACCGACGCCAGGAGCCGCCGCACAATTTTGACGCCGAAGCATCATTGCTTGGCGCCGTGCTGATCGATATCGATGCGCTCATCAAGATCGCCGATGCCGTCACTCCGGAGGACTTCTACGACGAAAAGCATAAGCAGATCTACATCGCCATCCAGCAGCTGTACGACAAGCGCAGCGCCATCGACGTTCTGACGCTGTCGGACCAGCTCAAGTCGAACGGCTACCTGGACAGCGTAGGCGGCGCGGCCTACCTGACCGAGCTGACCAACTACGTACCGACCGCAGCCCACGTGGAGAACTATGCCGGCATCGTGGCCCAGAAGGCCTTGCGCCGCCGGTTGATCGCCGCCGGTACCGAGATCACCCAGTTCAGCTACGATGAGACCAAGGACATCAAGGAGCTGGTCGACAACGCCGAGACCAAACTGTTCGAAGTCGGCAACCAGAACGTCAAGCAGACCGTGGCGACCATCGAGTCGATCATGGCCGACAGCTTTGAACGTCTGGACAACCTGCACAAGGACAAGAACACCATCCGCGGCATCCCCACCGGATACGCCGACATGGATGACATGTTGGCCGGCCTGCAGCGATCCGACCTGTTCATCCTGGCAGCCCGGCCGGCCATGGGTAAGGCGCAGCCGTTGGATGCGCGCGTCAAGACCGCAGACGACTGGACGACCATGGGCCAGCTGAAAATTGGGGACCGGTTAGCATCGACCGACGGGCAGGAGTCGCGGGTGACCGGAATCTTCCCGCAGGGCGTCAAGCAGGTTTACCGCGTGACCTTCTCCGACGGCCGCTCGACCGAATGCTGTGCCGAACACCTATGGGACGTCCATTTCCGTGCCTGGGATGGTCCGCGCACGCTGACGACCACGGAAATCATGGCCAAGCTGGAGCGCCAACGATACCAGAAGCGGCTCTGGATCGACATGTGCGATGGCGGTTTCGGATCTGACCAGCCTTTGCCAGTGCCGCCCTGGGCACTGGGAATCCTGATAAGCGAAGGCGACCTGAACGCACTAAGGTTTTCGACTGCAAGCAACCATATACTGGAGCGCATGGGGCAGGAACTGGGCGATGAATACCGGATCAACCATGCCGGTAACTACGATTACCGTATCGTCCAATCCGCCGGGCACCTACGCCCCGGCAAAAACGTCTGGCCGAACCCGCTCAGGGAACAACTGAAAGAGCTTGGCCTGTGGGGTACGCACAGCTATGACAAATTCATCCCG
>JALQUD010000046.1:371-7813 GCA_023268595.1 Candidatus Saccharimonadia bacterium | reverse complement strand
CAACTTCTGCCATTTGATACCTTGCGGGGCGCTGACCGTCAGACGCCGGCTCTCGAAGTCACTCGGCCCGAGCTTCTTGTAGGCCGCCATGATGGTTTTGTGCCAAGTAGCGGACTCGACCAGATGGGCGGCCGCGAAGATCAGCTGTACCTGTTCATGTTTCAGCATCGATTCCAAACTGCGGTAGCCCAATTGCTTCATGACCCGCTTAGGTGGCGTCTTCCGTAGCAACCGCTTGGCAGAAACGGCGCGTAATGCGAATACCTCCTTCGGTAACGCCAGCTTGTCGATGTACTGCTGCACCGACGTGGTCAGTTCCCGTCCTGCCGAAGCGCCGATCATACCGTCGAAGATAGCCGCGTCTTCCCCGACCCTCTGCACGAGCGCATGGTACAGTTCACGGCCGGTGGTGTCACGCGGGTCCATGCCAAGCTGCCTGACGCGGTCCTGCATGCCATGCATGATTTCGGTCGTCAGGCGGATATCTTCCGACGGGCGGCCGCTCGCCCGCTCCAGCTGCTGCAAGCCCTGCTGAAATCCGGGGTGCCGTACCCCCAAAAGCTCCGAAAGGATCCTCGTCATACTTAAGCTTTATCTTAGCATAAGCGGGCACCGGCTGGCTATGCCATTTACAACATTATCCGGCAGTTCAAAGAAGTAAAAACCGATACGTAGCACGAACCCGGCCAGGATACCCGGCCGGGCCATACTGTGCGGATAGCTGTGTGTTAGAAGGCTTCCGGCTTGTACCACTCAGGGGCGGTCTCTAAGTACTTCTCAAGCTTTTCTTCGCTGAGCAGACCGGCTTGGGCACCGACGGCCTGGACGACGCTCATGGAGTTGATCGGTGCCCACTGGAGCGCACCTTCGATAGTGTTGCCCTTGGCTAAGGCGGCGACGAAGGTACTGGCAAAGGCGTCACCGGCACCGGTACGGTCGACCGGAGGACCCGGGTCCGGGTACAACGGCATCTTCAGCCGCTGCTCACCGTCGCTGGCATACGCACCGTCAGGGCCGTCGGTAATGACCACGATCTTCGGGCCGAGGGCGTGCAGCTTGTCCATCAGGTCGTGGATGTTATGCCAGTCGCCACCACCGACTAAGACAGCCTCTTCACGGTTCAACACCATCATGTCGGAACGCTGGTAGATGCGCTTCAGACGCTCGGCTCCGGCTTCCATCTGGAAGGTGCCCGGCTGGAAGGCCAGCTTGACTTCCGGGTTGGCTTCGAGCCAATCCGCCACCTGGTCGTGGTATGGCAAGGCACGCTCACTGATGGAGCTGAAGTAAACCCACCGCGGCAGTTCGGATGGGCGCAGGTGCGGCCATTGGTAATCATATTCCTCGTGCTTGATCAGGATGGTGCGCTCAGCCTTGTAGCGCAGCACATAGTGGTAGTTACTCTTAAAGCCGTTGTTGATATGCACCAGACTGGTAGCGATACCCTCTTGCTGTAATGCGGTCACCATGTCGCGCCCTGCCTGATCGTCACCGATGTTGGTAGCGAACTCGGACTTCAGGCCGAGCCGGGCGAAAGCCACGGCAGCATTGGCGGCGTTACCGACCGCCTGGACTACCTGGGCATCGGTGAATGGCAGCTTGGTGCCGAACTTCATGGCCAGCCACTTACCTTCATCATTCTCATACGTCACGGCCTGGTCTTCCTGGAGCTGGATGAAGGCATCGGTGACGATGTCGCCGATGCTCAGCACGTCGAAAGCAGCTTCCGGGGCGGGCGTCAACGGCGGCACCTGTGGTTCGACGGCCGTGGCCGTCACTACGGCAGGCGCGCCATTCTGTATCGGCGCCGGCGCCTGTGGCTGATGGAGCGGCTGCGCCAGCGGTGCAGCCGCCAGGACCGCAGGATCACCGGTCGGGATCTGAGGCTCAGCCGGCTGAGCTACAGCCTGGGGCTGGACTATCGGCGGCACCGACGGCTCAACGGGCTGGCTGGCATTAACGGGTTGCTGATTGTTGGCTTGGTATTGTTCGTCCATATCCCACTCTTATCGTTATGGTTCGTATCGTCCGATGATTACGGGCGAGCTTTACCTGCTGAATTAAAATCGTCTATCTTGCTCTCGACTACGGCCTGGACCGCGGCGATCACCTGGTCCATAAGCTTGACTACCGCGAACTCGTTCGGGTTCGCTTCCAGTGCCGACACCAGCGTATTGCGGAAAGCCACACGCATGTCGCTGTTGATGTTGATCTTGGTCACGCCAAGCTCTACCGCGGAACGGAAATAATGCCCCGGAGTTCCGCTACCACCATGCAGGCTGATGTTGCAGTTGACCGCCTGACGGACCGCCGCCAGCAGCTCAAGGTCAAGTTTCTTAGGCACCGGATACTTGCCATGAAGGTTACCGATGGCTGCGGCGTAGGTGTCGATACCGGTAGCGTCGACGAACGACTTGGCACCATGCGGCGTACTGAAGGTCTTCTTGATCTCGTTATAATTGATCTTCTCGCTGTGCAAGTTACTGCTACCGCCAAAGTAGTGTGGCTCGCTTTCCACCAGCGCACCGGTCAGACGTGCGTAATCGACCACCGCGCGGGTAGCGATGATGATGTCCTCTTCGCTGGCGTTGTGGTTCGCCTGGCTGACGTCGATGTGGATGAATTCATATCCTGCCTCGATACCGGCTATGGCCGACTCGACGCTCGGACTGTGGTCCAGGTTGATGTACATCTCAACGCCATACTCGGCCTTGTAGTTGTCCACCATGTCACGGACGTTTTCCAATCCCATCGCCTCGGCTTCGCCTTGGCTGACTTCCACCAGCACCGGTGCGTTCTTGTTAACCGCCGCCTGTACGATAGCCTTCAACGTCTCCTGGTTGTCCAAGTTGAAAGCCCCGAAGGCCCATTTTTCAGCCCGCGCCCGATCCATGGCCTGGCGCGCCTGCTGGCAATTCGCCCGCATTTCTTTTAAGGATAAACTCATACCACCCATTCTATATGCTTACGCTTATGACCGCAATCTGCCAAGTCTTTGCTATTCATCACACCTGCGCCCGCTACTCGTGAGGGGAACGTAACCCGGCCGGACTACGCCTTACGCTCGATGACGTGGTGCGCCGCCAAAGCGACATGCTTGGCGTCCAAGCCGAAGTGCGTCATCAGCTCTTCCGGCTTGCCCGATTCGCCAAAGCGGTCCTGCATACCGATGCGGTACAGTGGCGCCGGATACTGTTCGCTTAGAAGCTCAGCCACGGCGCCGCCAAAACCACCGTTGATCTGGGCTTCCTCGGCCGTCACCGCAGCTCCCGTCTTATGAAGACTCTTGACGATGGTGTGCGCGTCAAGCGGCTTGATGGTCGGCACATGGATGACCTCAGCATCCACGCCATCCTTGGCAAGCAGCTCGGCGGCAGCCAGCATATGGTACGTCATCGTACCGGTGCCCAGCAGCGTGACATCCTTGCCCTCACGGAACACATAGGCTTTGCCGATTTCAAACGGCGTCTTAGTGGTCGTCAGCACCGGCGTAGCCTCCCGGGCCAGTCGCAAGTAGGCAGGCCGCTTGTCGGTAGCCAGCGCCAATGTGGCCTTTTCGGCCTCCACGCTGTCACCTGGTGCTATCACCACCATGTTTGGCAACACGCGCATCAGCGCGATATCTTCCAACATCTGGTGCGTCGCGCCATCAGGGCCGACCGATATGCCGGCGTGCGAGCCGACGACACGCACCGGCTGGTTGTTCAGACAGATCGTGGTGCGGATCTGCTCCCAGTTGCGCCCCGGGCTGAAGGCGGCATACGAGGACACGAATGGAACCTTGCCCATAGCCGCCAGTCCGGCACCGACGGTAACAAGGTTCTGCTCGGCCACACCGATTTCCACGAAACGGTCGGGAAACTCTTTCTGAAATAAGTCCATGGCGGTCGAAGCCGTCAGGTCGGCACAGGCCGCCACGATATTCTCGTCATTTTTACCTGCTTGCAGCAAGCCCCGGCCGAAACCTTTGCGGATAGGTTCGGAGTCGGCTTCTTTCCGATCCCACGCTGTCAGATACATCTGTGTCATAGTATTCTCATTGGTCCTATTGATGTTCACTGGTTATCGTGCCGCGCAGGGTGCGCAGCTCGTGCAGGGCTGTCTTGGCCTGTTCGTGGTCCGGCGGGGCACCATGCCAATGGAAGTCGTATTCCATGAAGTCGACGCCCTTGCCTGGGATCGTCCGGGCGATGATCATCACCGGTTTCTCGACGATAGCCCGCGCCATGGCACAAGCGTCGATGACTGCTTCGATGTTATTGCCATCGATCTCAATGACATGCCAGCCGAACGCTTCCCACTTGCCACGCAGATCTTCCAGCGGCATGACGTGTTCGGTCGGACCGTCGATCTGGATGTTATTACGGTCGATGATGCCGATGACATTGTTGAGCTTGTACTTGCCGGCCAGCATGGCAGCTTCCCATACGTTGCCCTCATTCAGTTCGCCATCACCCAGGACGACGTAGACCCAGCGTTTAAGCTCAGTCTTGTGGTCCATACGCATGGCCAGCGCCATGCCGCAAGCCTGGCTCAGACCACAGCCCAAAGGACCACTGGTCGTTTCCAGCCCTGGCAGTTTCTCGCGTTCCGGGTGCCCCTGCAAGCGAGAACCCAGACGGCGCAGCGTCTTCAGCTCGGACTTAGGGAAATAACCGGCTTCGGCCATGGTCGCATAACGCACCGGCACGCAGTGGCCATTGCTTAGCAGCAGGATGTCGCGGTCATCCCAATCCGGCTCCTTAGGATCATGCTTCATGACGTCGAAGTACAACGCCGTGAAGATATCGGTCAGCCCAAGCGGCCCGGCCGAGTGTCCGCTACCGGCATGTTCGAGCATCGTGATGATACTTTGGCGAATATCATTCGCCTTGAGCTCCAATTCGCTCAGACTATACGTATGTTGACGATCCGGCATCCAGCCTCCCCATCCTGCTGTATGAATTACGATACTTCTTGCACTAGTGTAGCATAAGCGGCTTCGGGGTCGGTTGACCGTTGGATATAACCACCGACATTCAGCACCTCGACGCCGGCTTCGGCCAGCTGGCGGGCGTTCTGGTCGTTTATGCCACCGTCCCAGCCGATTTCGAGCTGGGGTTTGAGCTGTTTCAGATGACGGACCTTATCAAGCAGCTCCAGATCGGCCGTGCCACCATAGCTACCCAGATTACCGGAGAAAACCAGCACGTGGTCGATCATATCAAGCGCCGGTTCGATAAAGGACACCGGCGTCTTCTGCTGGAGTGCGACGCCGGTCTCGACGCCGTGCCGGCGCAGCTGGGTGGCGAACGGCACATAGTCGCCCTTGGCCTCGGCGTGGACCACCACCAGCTGTGGGCTGAGCGCCAACAGATGCTCAAGATACTGCTCCGGTTGTAGGCACATCAGATGGATGTCAGCGCGCACGCCACCCGGCCACCATATCTGGTCGACCGGGATAAGTTCGTTCGGCGTCATCGTGCCATCGGCGGCATCGATATGTATACGGTGCGCAAAACGGGCTATACGCTCGATTTCCTCTTGGAAATTCTCGAAACAATCAACGGTCACGGTCGGGCAAATCGTAGCATTCATGGTAGGTATCATAGCATATCGCTCATGGTTATCTTAGTTTAGGAACCCCAGTTCGACAGCAGTACCGACAGGTCCGGCAGGTCGACTTTGCCGTTACCGTTAAAGTCGGCAGCGGTGTACGCCTTACCCCAGTTAGACAGCAGTACCGACAGGTCGGTCAGGTTTACTTTGCCATCCTTGTTGACGTCACCCTTGCCACCGCTACCCGGTGACGGCGGAGGCGTGCTCGGTGGTGGCGTCGGAGGAGTCGGTGTCGGCGGAGTAGGCGTCGGGAGAGTCGGTGTCGTGCCCGTCGGGTACTTCGACTGCAGGAAAGCCAAGGCCTTGGCGGCATTGACACGGCCCCCGGCGATCTTGCCGTCACAACAGGTGTCAACGTTCTTGGTTATGGCCTCCCGTAGCTCAGCCACCGTGGCTTTCGGGAAGGCCGATTTGAGCACGGCATAGGTTCCAGCCGTGGCCGGCGTCGAGAATGACGTGCCTGACCAGTAGGTATAGCCGTTGGTAGTCTTCCAATCCGTGGTAGCGAATTCCTGGCCGGGGGCAGCGACCGCGACGGTCTGACCGTACGTCGACGACTTGGACAGGACGTCATTCTGATCCGTATTAGCGACTGATATGACGCTACTATACGATGCCGGGTAGCGCGGCGTGGATACGCCGGTATTGCCTGCCGAAGTAATCATCTGTACGCCTTTGCTGGCAGCGTAATCGACAGCCGACTTGAGCACACTGCTTTCACCCTCGCTCGATATGCTCATGCTGATCAAGCTGGCGCCATGGTCCACCGCATACGTGATAGCTTTGGACAACGTGGAGGTTACTCCGGTACCGTCACTGCCGATGCCCTTGAGCGGCATGATCTTACATTTCCAGCATGCCCCAGCCACGCCGATACCGTTGTTAGTGGTCGCGCCAAGGATACCTGCCACGGCGGTGCCGTGCCCATTGTCATCCGTCGGATCATTATCATTATTCACGAAGTCATACCCCGTTATGAAGCGCCCTTTCAGATCCTCATGACCAGCAGCCACACCGGAATCGATCTCGGCGATGATGATCGACTCACTACCGGTCGACGTGTCCCATAGCTTATCAACCGACATCTTGGGCCAGGCCCACTGCTTGGAATAGTACTGGTCGTTCGGCGTGGCATCGATAGTCGCTACCTGGTCCCGCTCGACGGTTTCCACGCGCGGATCCTGCTCCAGCTTTTTGATAAGGTCATCTTCCAAAGGCGGCGGCACCTTGACGACATCAGCCCGCAGCTTGGTTATTTCACTTTCCTCCACCGCCGCATGATCCTCATACGTCTTAGCCAGGCTGTCAGTGTCGACTCCCGGTTTGTATTGCACGACGATTCCAGCGGTAGCCGGAGGCAATTCATCGGCCAGGCTGGCCCGTATCGCCCAGAAGCCCGCCAGGCCGAACAGCACGGCAAAGACCGCCATCACCCGTAGCTTGGCGTCACGGCCATCACGACCGCTACCCGGCGTGAAACTGTTCAACATCCTTCGTCTTCGGTTATCTATTCGCTGGCCGTACATGACACCATTCCCGAGCGTAAACGCTCCACTAACTGTTTGCTAACTTTCTGCATATACACGACCTGGTAATTACCGGCGCTCAGATCGACACCATACTGTTTGAGTAGCGATGAAGCCGAGCGGTCGGCAGCCAACGACTGGCTGGATACCGACAGTCCGAGCAGCTCGCCCTTGGCATTGACGACCGCACCACCGCTGGCTCCCTTGCGCAGCATGACATCAGCTTCACCAAGACCGAAACTCTTGCCGCCGCCAGCCGCGATGGCCAATCCATGATCACCCGAACCGAGCACGGTAGCGCTGAAGATAGCCGGTTCG
>JALQUD010000046.1:0-361 GCA_023268595.1 Candidatus Saccharimonadia bacterium | reverse complement strand
TTGTCGGCGGCAAGCGGCGTACGCCCTTTACCATCAGCGGTCGGCTGATAGTTGATGAAGTAGACCGTTTCTCCGGATTGCGGTGCCGACGTCGCGATCTTCACGTCCGGTAGTTGCTTGAAGTTATCGCCTTCCTGTACCGTCAGTGCCGCCAGGTCCTCATCGGTGCCGTATGATACTCCGGCGTGTGTCACCAGGTTCTTGGCAGCGTTCGCCGTCGACAGTACGCCGGCACTGACCGCGACCATTTGGCCGCAGGCCAGTCCCTTGCCGTCCTGGACATTATGGCCTGCCGTCAGCAGCATGTCGTTAGCGACCACCACGCCCGAACCAGCCAACCCGTTCTGCGCACCGTTACCTG
>JALQUD010000045.1 GCA_023268595.1 Candidatus Saccharimonadia bacterium | reverse complement strand
AACGGCAGCAGGAACGGCGGCTCGACACCCTTTCGGATGGCACGATGGCTCAGACGGTCCACGAAGGCTCGCGCGATAGCGTGCGAGGCCGTTGGCACGAACTTGTACGGCGCCGAAACGACGTAGGTGCGCGCCACGGAACTGTGCTCGATGATCTCATCACCGACCAGGTTCGCGAGACCGTTACCGTATTCGATGGCCGGAGGCAACCAGCCGTACTTGAAGCGGCTGTAGCTCTCGCGGTCGAACCGGCTACCGTCGTTGCACACGACTTCACCGTCGACGACGGTCAGATAGGACAGGGTGTGCTCGAAGATGTCCACGTTGTTCGGTGTCCTTTCACTGAAAAGAGATGTCGACGGAGATCGAGCCGATCAACCGATCAGATCCCTGAGCGTCTGGCTGGTCTCGTCATCACCGAACAGATGGTGACGCGCGATGATCTTCTTGGCCCATTGGTGATGGGTGGTGTACTCGTCCATACGGCCGTGCTTGCCGATGACGGCACGCTCGTGCTCCAGCACGCTCCGGGCGGAGTCGATGTCGGCGAGCGGAACCTTGTACATGTCACGCAGCGGGCGCAGGTGGCGCGGGCTGATGACCGTCTGTCCGAAGAGTCCGTTGGCGATGTGCTGCTGGACCTCCTTGCGGAACAGGTCGTCGTACTTCGGGGCGAAGCATTCGAAGACCGGGGCGGTGACCGGAAAACCGGACAAGCCCTGGAACTCGTTGATCAGTTCATGGATGGTAGCACCCACTGGCGTGTCGTAGATGGTGTGCGTGTGGACGGGCCGGCGGATGCCGAGCTGCCCCATCAGGTCGTTGCCGCCGATGCGCACACAGTCGATGAAATTGCGGTAGGCAGCGTCATCGAAGATGGCACGCAGCGCGTCACGGAAGTGACGGTCACGGATACCGTCCGACTCCATGATAGGCAACAGCTTGAAGTTGGTGCCGTGAAGTTGGTCAGCGTAGTCCGTGAAGTCCGCGGGGTCGGCCTTGGGCACGACGAAACCGTCGAGCCTGTCCACCAGGTCGAGCTCCAGCAGTCGTCCGAGTATCCGCTGGTTGCGGACACGGATGAACGTGCAGATGCGCGACCCTTCGGCCATGCCGGACAGCATCTTGGCGATGTTCTCCAGCGCGACGTCGACCTCGTCCTCCTTGATGGAGTCTTCGGTGCAGATGACGATGCGCCAGATCCCGAGTCCGGGATGATCGTTGTTGACGAGCGCCGTCAGCTTGTCCGGAGACATACTGGCGGGAGTGTAAAGCGTGGGGTGTAAAACAGACTGGTACAAAACAGCTCCTCGATTCAACGCTCGTAAGCGAGCGTACGGATCAAACGGGACGTGTTGGCGTACTCTTTCATCTGGTCGTAACCCTCGTCAACTACGCCCTCATGCAACATGGTCAACACACGCGTGCTGAGCCTGCTTGCGAAGGCGAAGAGACAGTGAAGGTCCGATTCCAGGATGAACTTGATGGCGCGGGTGTTCAGCATGAAGTCGTCACTCTCCATCAGGCTTTCCAGATCCCGAAGGCTCTGAATTGCGAAATGGTTGAGCTCACTCTCCAATTGCGGATTCCCGGCAGCCACAACAGGATCGAGACGCAGCAAATTGACGAAACTAACCGTCAATGCGCCCGTCCCCTGCAGCATGGCCATGATGGACTTTTCGATCGAGCCAGTGATCCGGACATCATCGATGATGACCACGTGTTTGCCGTAGACGTCATCGACGTCAAGGAAGCGCTTCTTGCGACGGTTGCGCTCGTTGCGCTCCTCGACAGACAACCGGCTGTAGTCGCCGCTTGCCAACCGGTGCTGGTAGATCCTGGAATACATCGTAGGCAGGCCCTGCATGCGCAAGTACGACTCGGCCACGATAGCCAGTGTACGCGCAGCATTGGGAATCTGCTTGTACGGTGTACCAAACACCACCACACTTTCGCCATCTGTGAGCAACTCGCGAAGATGTGACTCCAGCCTGCGAGCAATCCAAGTACCGTAGTACTCAGCGATGGCGCGGTCTCCATACTTGAACCGGCTGTACTGCGTACGATCGAAGATAGGACCTTCGATTGTCGATGCAGAGGCCAGGCCATGGTCGTCCAACGTCAAGTCGAACAACGCCAAGGCGTGACTGCGGTCCAGTTGATCGGGGACGATGACGTCCGTGGCAGATCGTGCCGATGACACAGTCATGACACTCCTTTCCGAAGTGAGCGGATTCCGGTGTGAACAATGAGAAATTGGAAATAGCAGATATCAAGGAACTACGAATTCAAGGCAGCACAAAACTAGTCGGTCACCAATTCGTTGATAATTTTATACTATAAAAGTCGCTATTAGTCAATATCGCATTTTACGAAGGTCACTTGGCAACGGATACCGCAGCGCCAGTTCACGGACCTCTTCACGGAGCTTCGTCAGTGCAGCCGGGTCTTCACGGCCGTCGATCGCCCGCTTCATCCAGTCCGCGATAGTCGCCATATCATCCTCTTTAAGACCGCGGCTCGTGATTGCCGGTGTCCCTAGGCGGATGCCGCTTGGACGGAACGGTGGCAGCTGATCATCGGCCACGGCGTTCTTATTCAGGGTCAGACCAACGCTATCGAGTACTTCTTCCACGACCTTGCCATCCAAACCGAATGACTTGTTAACGTCGGCCAGGATCAGATGATTGCTGGTACCACCGGTAATCAACCAAAAACCACGGTCTTTCAGCTCATCCGCCAGACGGCTGGCATTGGCCAACACCTGAGCAGCGTAGGCCTTGAACTCCGGCTGGAGCGCCTCGCCGAACGCTACCGCCTTGGCGGCGATGACGTGCATCAGTGGACCGCCCTGGACGCCGGGAAATATCGTGCGATCAATGAGCGTCGGGATGTTCTCGATGGTCTTTTCCGGAGCTTTAAGCGGATTACCGGCAACACCTTTGGACAGGATCAGCCCACCGCGGGGACCACGTAAAGTCTTATGAGTGGTCGTCGTGATGACATGAAAACCATAATCGAATGGATTCTTGACGACGCCACCGGCGATAAGCCCGGCGATATGAGCCATATCAGCCACTAGTAGCGCGCCGACCTCATTACCGATAGCGGCAAATTTCCCGTAATCCAATTCACGAGGATAGGCACTGAAGCCGGCCAGGATGATCTTCGGCTTTTCGCGGAGGGCGGTTTCCCGCAGCTCATCGTAATCAATCTCGCCCGTGGCCGTGTCCTTCATCTTGTAGCGTACGAAATTATAATCCCGGGCCAGCACGGTCACCGGCGCACCATGAGTCAGATGTCCACCATGACCCAGATCCATGGCCAGGATAGTGTCACCTAAATCGCACCATGCGTGATAAACGGCTTCGTTGGCCTGTGCGCCAGAGTGCGGCTGGACATTGGCATGATCAGCCCCGAACAGCTGCTTGGCCCGGTCTATTGCCAACTGCTCCAACTTGTCGGTGTTCTCCTGGCCGCCATAGTACCGCCGCCCCGGGTAGCCTTCGGAATATTTATTAGTAAAGACACTGCCCATCGCCGTCAGTACGTCACGGCTGACATAATTTTCACTCGGTATCAGCTCCAGGCCTTCGCGTTGACGTAGTTCTTCAGCCCGTATCAGTTGCTCGACAGTCTTATCATTCATAATATTCCCTCTCATAATCATATAGCTTTGCCAATGTTCCAGACACGACCGCGGCTCATGCCACGGCAACTGGAGCGGAAGTGATGAAGTATTGGCGTCAGCTAGATCATATCCGTAGTATACAAGACCGGCGCCGGGCCGCCATGCGAATATAAAGCTTTGTAAGCCAGACGTTACATTTGTCAAAGATGCGTCAAAATCATGTGTTTTCAGTATGGCTATCTAAGTCCAAGAGGCATATACTAAGCAAGTCGCGCAAGCGGATAAGCTTTACGTAAATACCATTTATGATATAATTGAAGACAATATGGACAATACCAACGAGAAAATAGGGGCACTAATAGCTCAAATAAGGCAAGAACGCGGTATGACCCAGGTCGAGTTCGCCCAGAAGCTGGGAACAAGCCAATCAGCCGTTAACCGTATGGAACACGGCAAGCAGAACATGAGTCTGGAAACCCTGGGTCGTATCAGTGACACGCTTAACAAGCAGCTGATCACCCTTAACGGCAAAGCGGTCAACTTGCGGATCGAAGGTGGGCATGAGCTACATGGCAGCATTGATACCAAAGCTAGTAAGAACGCCACGGTAGTATTACTGGCCGCCAGTCTGCTAAACCTTGGAACCACCAAGCTTAAAAAAGTGCCACGCATCGAAGAAGTCAACCGCCTGATCGAGGTTCTGACCAGCATGGGCGTAGCGGTTCGCTGGCTACCGGGTAATGACCTGGAAATCAAGCGGCCTGCCGAGCTCGACCTCAGCAACATCGACGTCGCAGCCGCACGTAAGACGCGCTCGGTCCTAATGTTCATCGGTTCGCTCATCCACTTTGAAAAGGAATTCAAGATTCCTTACGCCGGTGGCTGTGAACTAGGTCGCCGCACCGTGTTACCGCACCTGTATGCGCTTGAAGAGTTTGGCGTGGACGTCTTCACCAAGACCGGCCACTACCACGTCTCTAACCGGCACGAGCTACCAAAGCGCGATGTCATATTGTATGAATCCGGTGACACGACCACCAACAACGCTCTGCTGGCTGCCGCCGGCTTCGAGGGTGAGACCGTCATCAAGATGGCTAGCGCCAATTACATGGTCCAAGACCTTTGTTTCTTCCTGCAGAAGCTCGGCGTCAAGATCCACGGCATCGGCAGCAGTACGCTGCGAGTCAAGGGCGTCAAGGAAATCCGCAAGAACGTCAGCTACTCACCAAGCGAGGACCCGGTCGAGGCTATGACGTTCCTGACGGCTGCTATCACCACCAACTCCAGCATCACCGTCAAGCGCGCTCCGATAGAATTTCTGGAGCTTGAACTGCTCAAACTGGAGAAGATGGGCCTGCATTTTGATGTTTCGGACAAGTATAAGGCCGCCAACGGCCAGACCGATCTGGTCGATATTACTGTCAAGAAGCATAACGGCCAGCTGATAGCACCCAAAGAGAAGATCCATCCCAATGTTTTCCCTGGTCTGAATATCGACCACTTGCCATATTTCGTGCCGATCGCGGCCGTCGCCAAGGGCCGCACCCTGATCCATGACTGGATATACGAAGACCGTGCCCTGATGTACACCGAAATCAAGAAGATCGGCGTGCAGGTAGAGCTGGCAGACCCTCACCGCATCTATGTGAACGGTCCAGCTAAGTTCAAACCGACCGACATGGTAGCACCTAGTGGTATCCGTCCGGCAGTCATGCTGCTGATCGGTATGCTCGCGGCAGACGGCGTCAGCACGCTGCGCAACGTGTACACCATCAACCGCGGTTACGAAGATCTGGCGGACCGGCTCAACTCACTCGGTGCCCGCATCACCGTCATGCATGACCTGATGTAGTCTTCCGATATCAATAGTGATATAAAAACATCGTCCACGTACGGGCGATGTTTTTTATTCAGTGACAATATTACCTGGGCCGCAGGAAACGTATCACCAGGCTACCGATAACCGCATACAACACTAAGGCAAAGATAGCCGGCAAATCCAATGCCAGACTACCGACGTTGACTGACGAGGCCAGACCTTCGAACGGCCTGACCAGAGGCTCACTCCAGCCATATATATTTCCAACGATAGCCGGTCCTTCGGTAGCCGACAAGCCGATGAACGCCAGAACCACCCGCAAACCGACGATCAGCTCCACGATTCCTAAGATGACGCTCAGAAGCGCAGCAATTAACCTCATGTATTCTCCTTGATACTACTGACCGCATGATACAAGACTCGCCGGTCAACCACAGTGGAATATTTAACGGTGCTGCTGTATAATCACCTCTGTCGCGGGTGTCGTATAACGGCTATTATCCCAGTTTTCCAAACTGGTGACGAGGGTTCGATTCCCTCCACCCGCACCAAAGTAAGAACCTCAGGCATGCGTCTGAGGTTCTTACTTTATACCAATCAGAATCGCCAGCTACTCCGTGGCAGCCTGACGTTCCAAGCGCCGCCGATGTCCGAGTTTGGCCGCCCGGCTCCGCAACAGTTTGCGCTTGAAGTATTCTACCCGCTCATCAGCCCGCCGCGCCGCGTACATCGTCATGAATAACGCTACCCCAAGGCCGAATGTCAGCAGCACCGAACCAGCGATGAAAATCGGCAATCCGGATAGTACGCCAAAGTCATAGAGCGCATGGAGCAGGATTACCGCCAGCAACATTGCCAGGAAACGGAATGGCGACGTCCTGTCCAATTTGACCTTGATAAGCGCGCTGCCAATCAGACCGGTGGTCGCCGCATGGAATAAAGGCGTCAGGATCAGCCGGGCTACGCCGACCTCGGCACCGAACTGCAAGGTATACAATATGTTTTCCACCAAGCCGAATGCCAGGCCGGCGATAGCGAAATACATGACGCCATCCGTATGTTCATTAAAATACTTTTTACGATATATGAATATGGCCAGCGGCAGACATTTGGCCAACTCTTCGATGATCGCGACCTTGAGCGAAGATACGAACACCTGACGCAGATTGTAAAGCGTACCGGTGGTCATTTCGTGGACGAAGTACACCTCCAGTCCGATTGCCAGAGCTACCGCCAGCACACCCATGCCAAAAGCTGACCATAGCGCTGACCGAGGCTCCTTTTCGCCACGGTCAAACCGCACCAATACCAGCACGAATAGCACTGAAATAAGTACGAACAGGGTCAGTATCGTTAAAATCAACGTCATGTATGGTATTTGTTTTTAGTTAGGTTCCATAACATAGTATACAGTACCAGGCGCTGTCCACGGTTATGACATGCTATAATCAGTCACGTCCACGCCCCGGTAGCTCAGATGGATAGAGCAAGAGACTTCTAAGCTTTTGGCCGCAGGTTCGAGTCCTGCCCGGGGTACCATATAAAAAGTCTCACGCAGTGGGGCTTTTTATATGGTTTTCGAGCGGACTTGGCTCTGCGGCGCAGCGGCGTGAGTCGATGCATGCCGCAGGTTCGCTCACAAGCTCCGCGCGCAGATGCTTGCATCGAGCACGGAGTGAAGCCGTGCCGGAGGCAGTCCTGCCCGGGGTACCATTCCGCTTATGCTAAAGACTTCTTGAGTGAAGCCTTTTATATTTCTTAATCTCATTGACGGATCTGCGATTGATCGTTACTATAAAAAACCAAAGTGAGACGCTTTACTTGTCCGTGGCCTCTGGCAACCACAAAGACATAGTCTTACTTTGTGCCAGCAAGCCGCATGTGCTTGGCAATTGATGCTCCCGCATAAATCCTTATGTGAGCAGCCTCTCATCTATGCCGAGCGTTGACATGCAGCTTGGATTCCTGCAGTGCAATCTCCATGGAGAGGAAAAGCCGCAATGAGCGGACAGCACCAGGGCGGATGGGACGACCCCGTCCACGGAACCGACGCGCAGGGCAACGACGTCACGGCGTCCTTCGGCTACGGCAACCGCGAGGGGCACACCCTTCTCGGCGACGGCCACCAGGACCCCCGGGACTTCATGCAGCGCGGCCACGACCACTACGGTCCCGGCGACGGCCCGCACGACAACGGCACCCAGCGGGGCAACTACACCGGCTACGGCAGCTGATCCCCGCCTGGCTCTGACGATCGTCGTCTGAGTCCCCATCACCGAGCGGTCAGCTCGACGAAACCCATTTCTTTCGTCGAGCTGACCGCACCTACTACCTTATTAATCATCATGTACAATGAAACCAGCACATGATTACCGACCAAAAGATACAAGAAGGT
>JALQUD010000044.1 GCA_023268595.1 Candidatus Saccharimonadia bacterium | reverse complement strand
TGAGATGGGCTTCCATCGACAACGACAACCTGGTCTGGCAGATGCAGATCGGAACGTTGTTGTTCATAGCCATGGTGCTCTATAAGTACACCACAGTCTGATCGCTGTCAGATGCCAGCCGTGGAGATGACCGCCTTGTGGTCTTGTGCGCATCCCCCGGATGCGTATGACTGCTTTGAGCGGCCATCTCCACGGTTCGGCCACTACCCGACGGTACCTTCTTCACGGGCTCAAATTCTTGATGGCAACTGTGAACAACGTGCTCAGTGTGGCGTCGATTGGCTCCAAAGACCAAAGATGACCTTTGTGTCATCATGCTGCTTTTCCAGTCCCTGGCGCCACACCTCTTACCTTTTATTCAGTATCCGACAGAGTACGAAGCATTTATTTCAGATATGCCGGTAAGCGCCGGCTTTCAGGTTGTCGAGATGATACTGTCCGAAGCTGGTACGGTGCAGCTTGATGACCGTATAACCAAGCGAATCGAAGGTGCGGCGTATCTGGCGGTTGCGGCCTTCATGCATGGTCACCTGCCAAGCCGTATCATCACCCTCGGCGGTACGCTGTAGTCCGAGCTGTGAGGGTCCGTCATCCAACTGGACTCCGAAGTCAGCGATCATCTGGCGGTGGAGCGGCTGTAGCGGCGCGTCGAGACGCACGGTGTATACCTTGGTCTTGCGGCGGCTGGGGTGGGTCAGCTCGTTGGCTAAATCACCGTCATCTGTCAGCAATAACAGGCCGCTGGAATCCTTGTCCAGCCGGCCGACCGGCTTGAGACTGCCTAGTCCAGGTGGCAACAGATCATAGACGGTCGGACTGCCCTGTCCGTTGCGCGAGACAACGTAACCGGTCGGTTTGTGGAGCATGATGGTGGTCGCTTCACGGTCTAGGATGCTACTGGCCGGATAATCGTGTCCGGCGTGTGATACGACGTCGCCGTCAGCGACATCGTATCCGGTGACGGTAGTTCCGTTGACCTGTACATGGCCGGCGGATATGGCAGCGTCTGCTGCCCGCCGGCTGAGACCACTGGCTTGGGCTAGGAACTTATTGAGTCTCATGATGCCATCAGTATACTACGTATGATTTCAGTAGAGCCTCATGAGACGCCCCTACAGTATTATGGAGTCTTTGGAGTCGTTAGAGCGCGATCTTGCTGGCGTCAAAGCCGCCGGAAGCGGAAGTTGGCCGTTGCTGTTTAGCGGCGGCTTCGGCCTGTGCCTTGCCAAGCGCGGCGATGTCAGGGTCTTCGCTGTTGGGGTCGGCCAATGGCATTGGCGGTGGCGTCGGTGATGGTGTTTCAGTGGGATTGGCGTCCGTAGTGTCGGTTGCTGCGGCCTCGGCCTCCCTGGCTTCTTCCTTAGCTAACAGCTCATCCAGTGAGGGTTGTGGCGGGTGTGGTATCGGTGCGATGATGCGTTGTTTGACGCGCTCATCGTTATTGGGGACGTAGTCGCTGTCACCTTCACCCGACTTGGCCAGTAGCTCGTCCACTGCGTTTGACACGACCTGGTCATCGATCTGGGCAGCTGTCTGTGGAGCGTCCGTCGGTTGGTCGTTGGTTACCGGCGTATCGGCGGTTTCGTCGGTGGCGGCGACTTCGCCGGCTGCCGGTTGCAGGGCTGGATCGTTATCCGGGGTGATGGCGGCGGTGAACGTGCTATCCGTTACCGGAGCAGCGTACGGTTCCTCTGATGAGGGTTGTGGCGGCAACGCGGGCGTCGGCTCGGGTGCCGGTGCATTGGGGTCGGGTTGCAGGGCTGCATCGACGGCTTGTTCGGCCGCTTCTATGCTCGGAGGCTCTATTGGATCGCTGGTAGTGTATGCAGGCTCCGAGGGTGTATCAATCTGTGGAGCGGTTTCGAGTGCGGGTTGTGGGTAGGCCGGTTCGACGGGTGCGACAGGCTCTACTTCAGTAGCTTGAACCGGTTCGGCCGGTTGGAAGGTCGACTCGCTATCGGCGAGCGGTGCCGACTCCTCGGTTGTCTGGGCGGCAGGTGTCGCATCGTATGCGGCCGTTACGTTCTCTTCCGTTGCTGGTGTCTGCGGGACTTCCGGAGCTGGAACTGACTGGACGTCCGGGGTTTCGACTGCTTGCGGCTCTGGCTGCTGATCCGCAACGATCGGTTCGCCTTGCGGCTGGATCGGATCGACCGAGGCGATCGGATCGGGCTGCTGCGGCTCGTAAGCTGGTTGCGGTGCCGGCTCCGTGTCGCTGACCGGAACTTCAGGTATGGCTGGCTGCTCTTCCGCGGTTTCTGTCGCGGTCTCGACAGCTGGTGTGGCGGCTGGCAATTCAGCAGGTTCGGTGGCGGCCAGTGGCTCGCTCGGTGCCTCCTGGACTGGCGCTGGCACGACAGCGACTGGTTCAGGGGCGGCAGCCGGTGCGTCTGGTGCTACCGGTTCAGCGATGTCGTCGGTCTCACCAAGCAGCTCTTTGGCTGCAGAGACGATGTCTTCCAGGGTGACCTGTGATTTAACCAGGTATTTATCGGCGCCCAATGAGTCGGCGCGGGTCTTGTCCTCGGCCTGGCCAAGTGCGGTCAGCATGATGACGCGGGTCTGCTTGAGACCGTCGGTGTTGCGGAGGATGTCCAGCATCTCAAAACCGCTGATCTTGGGCATCATGACGTCGGATATGATCAGGTCCGGCTTTTCCTTGGCGGCCAGCGCCAACGCGGTCTCGCCGTCGGAAGCGGCTACCACTTCGTAGCCCTCGGCTTCCATTCGTGCCTGGTAGATCTCGCCTAGATTGATGTCGTCTTCGACCAGAAGGATTTTAGCCATGGTGCGTATTCTCGTTATTGGGTATTAGCGTTTGTATCAAAAGCATAAGCTATATGTCATAGCAATTATAGCATGGCGTCGCCCATGGGGACTATCTCCGGTAGTACTGCCTGGTTCTTGAGCTGTTCGGCCTTGGCTGAGTCTATGCGCGGCAGGTTGACCAGGAAGCTGCTACCCTTGCCGACCTGGCTTTCGACCCAGATGTGGCCGCTGTATAGCTCGATGATCTTGCGGCAGATGAACAGGCCCAGGCCGGTGCCGCCGATGGTGCGGGTGGCGGAGCTATCGACGCGGTAAAACTTCTGGAACAGGTGCGGGATGTCCTCTGCCGGAATGCCGGCGCCGGTGTCTTTGATGTAGAACTGGACGACATCCTTGTTGGCGGTGATGCCGAGCGTGACTTTGCCTTCGGGTGTGTACTTGCAGGCGTTGTCGAACAGGTTGGTTATGACTTCACGCAAGCGATCGGGATCGGCGAACACGTAGTACAGCGGTTTGATGACGTTGGCGCCGGCGCTGGCGTCGATAACGTCACTGGAGCCAAGCACGAATTCACTGAACAGGCCCTTCTTCTCGGCGGAGAACTTGAGGTCCTGGGATAGCTGCTCCAAGTAGGAACTCATCTCGATCACCGTCGGATGGCTGCTCAGGCGGCCGTCCTCGGCCTTGGCGCTGGTCAGCAGGTCCTGGAACAGCTGGCCGAGGTGCTGGGTGCTGGCGTGGGCTTTTTCCAGATATCCCCTGGCCCGGGCGTCGATGGTGCTGACTTTGTCGTTGAGCGCCAGCGCCAGATAGCCTTCGATGGCAGCCACGGGCGTGCGCATCTCGTGGCTGGCGGTACTGATGAAATCGGCCCGGCGCTGCTCTTCTTCGCGCTCCTGTGCCACGTCCCGGAAAACACCGACGGCGGCATAGATCTTACCCTTCTCGTCTACCAGCGGCGACACGCGCAGTGATATCGGCGTCTGCTTGTTGTTGCGCGTTACCAGGAAGGCGTCGTTGTCATGGATGGTCTGTCCTACCTGGAAGATCTTGCTGAACGGATAGTCGTCTGACGCGTAGGTATTATTTTTGGCGTCGACCAGTTTGATGACGGCGTCGCAGTGCAGCTTAAGCGCTTCGTCGGTGGGCCAGCCGGTGATGTTGCTGGCGCCTTGGTTGAACGACTGGATGGTCATCTGCTGGTCTATGAGCACCACGCCGTCCTCGATAGCCGACAGGATTATTGAGGACTTCATCTTCTCGTCGCGCAGCGAGTCCTGCAGCTTGTCGGCCTCGGCGCTTGTCCCGGTCTTGCTCCGGCGCATCACCCGCCAGATGACGTAACATAGCACGACCAGTAATACGGTAAGGATGGCGATGATGATTTTTTGTGTCGTGGCGTCAACGGGCTGCATTTGCATAATGGTAGAGCTAATTATGGCTGTTCGTGCCGTTTGACGCAATGATAAAGCCGTGCGTCTGCCTATTACGAGGCAATATTGGCATGAGCAATATACACAAGTCCGTATGTGTGGTTTACTGCCGTAGTTCCCTATCCGGATGTTATGGCATGGACATGTCATGCGTCGCATCTACGAATGGATGACACATGGGCGACCAACTGTACGGGCAATGGCTGAGTGCTTCTACTGACGAGGCCAACTGGCGCAACGCCGCGAAGCATGCGGTGACCGACAAGCAACGCAAGGAGTGCCTGAACCGTGCCGCCGAGTACGCCGGCACCGCAAGCGAGCTCCGCAAGCAGCTCGACGAGCGGGCCCTCGGCCGCCCCGAGTAGTCCGGCATCGGCAGGCATGGAGACCGTGTTGGACAGTCCCGCGAAGTATGTCAGATGGCTGAACGCCTGTCAGCGGCTCAGCAGCCTCAAGCGCAAGCTCGCCGCCGAGTCTGACCCGGTAGCGCGGCAGCACATCGAACAGGCCATCATCGAAGCTGACGATCTGCAGAAGCGGCTGAAGGCCCGGTTGTCCTAGGAGGGATACGTAACGGCAACGGCTCGGCCGGAACATGGCGACGTCGCGGACGTCATACCCTGTCCGGCCGGCCGTTGTCTCATCCATGTTACGGTGGACTTGCAGGGGTGGATATGGTAGGATAAAGCAGCGTTAAAAATGACGTAAAGTGAATCACGCGTGCACTTTGCTTCACTCATGGCCTCATATGGCTGCGCCATATACGCCCGAATGCTCGGACTGAATGAAAACATGCAAGCACGTTTTCAGTTCATCCTCCGCTTCGGCCTCATCGTCTAACGGTTAGGACACAAGGTTCTCATCCTTGCAATCGGGGTTCGATTCCCCGTGAGGTCACCAGTAAAAAAGGATCATCTGCAAAGATGGTCCTTTTTTACTGCTCATTGGGGACCGGACACAGTGGCTACCTTCATGGTCTTCTAGCGTATACTGTCAGTCAATGAAGCCACAGAAACCACTCGTCATCATGTTCATCGGTATGCCCGGATCGGGTAAGACATACTTCGCCACGCGTCTGGCCGACTCTCTGCCGGCAGTGACGTTGAACTCGGACGCCTTACGGCTGGCTATGTTCGGATCGCACCAGCGTATAGAGGAGCTTAGGGTCAGTGACAAACGGCGATTGTATGACGACGTATTCGGGGCTATGGAGTATGCGGCCCGGCAGACGCTCAAAGCGGGCATGTCGGTAGTGTACGACGCGCAGATGGTTAGGCGGTCTGACCGTCGCGGTATCGAACAATTAGCGGTTGAGTGCGAGGCCCTGCCGGTCTTGGTGTGGATCCGTACCAGCAAAGAAACAGCCTATGAGCGCGGCATCAGCCGTGACGACCGCGCCGATAGCCATCGGTATGATGAGGCCCTGATGCGCAAACTGGTCGATCTGTTTGATAAACGCACTGAATTACCCGGGGCTGACGAGAATCTCATTAAGATCAGTGGCGAGGTGCCGTTTGATGAACAGCTGCATACCTTTGAGATGGCGATCGGCAGATTACGCAGATAATGTACGTTCGCCGTTCCCTGCAGCGGAATCCGAGGTTGCTTAGCGGCACCACATAGCTACACTGGTATGGATAACTGACGGAGGAATGATATGGACCGCTTCAAACTGATACCTGCCGTGTATCTGGTGATACGTGACGGAGACCGCATATTGATGCTGCAGCGTAAGAATACCGGTTATCGCGACGGCGACTTTTCATTGCCCGCCGGACATGTCGACGGTGGCGAGACGCTTACGGCGGCGGCAGCCCGTGAGGCGGCGGAAGAGTTGGGTATCATGGTGGATAGCGACAATTTGCGCCTGGCTTACGTGATGCACCGCCGTTCGGAGGTGCCCGATAATGCCGATGAACGTGTCGATTTTTACTTTGAAGTGTCTTCTTGGCAAGGCGAAGCCAGCAATATGGAGCCGGAAAAATGCAGCGCGCTTGAATGGTTCGATGTGACCGACTTGCCAGGCAATACCGTGCCGACCGTCAGGAAGGCGTTGGAGGCTATCGCGGCCGGTGAGCCGTATGGCGATGACGGTTGGAAAGTATCCTGAGCGAGACGGTATAGTATGATGTAAATATGAGTACATCACCCTTCAAAGTATCGAAATTGTTGCGGGTAGCCATCCCTGCGTTGTTGATAGCCGTCTGGCTGGGTATCGGTTCCTTCGGTGGACCGATTTTCGGTAAGATCGCCGATGTCTCCAGCAATGATCAGGCGACCTTCCTGCCGGCCAGTGCCGAATCGACCAAAGTCAACGAGGAGCTAAGGAAGTTCCAGGACCGTAAGACTATCCCGGCCATCATAGTGTTCGGTGGCCAGCAGCGCCTGACGACGGAAGATCTGACAAGACTGCGCGGGTTGGCCGGTCCGGTCTCGTCGCTGCCGGGTGTGGTTAAGGGTGGCGTGTCGCCGCCGATTCCTTCCCAGGACGGCAAAGCCGCCCTGCTGGTAGTGAACATTGCGAGCGATGCCGATACGGAAATCTTTACCGACCGGCTCAAAGACGTACTGGATGACGCGCGTCTGCCGGTCGGATATAAGATCAGCGGACCGGTCGGTTTCTTGCAGGACCTATCCGGCGCTTTCGCCGGTATAGATGGCCTGCTGCTGGGCGTCGCCCTGGCGGTCGTGTTCATCATCTTGCTGGCGGTGTATCGTTCGCCGGTGCTACCCTTCCTGGTGCTTATCAATTCCATGTTTGCGCTCTGTGGAGCTATCCTGCTGGTGTACTACCTGGCAAAGATGGGTGTGGTTACGCTCAACGGCCAGGTCCAGGGTATCCTGTTCATCCTGGTGATCGGTGCCGCGACCGACTACGCGTTACTCTTCGTGGCACGCTACCGCGAGGAACTGATGCGCCACGCCGAGACCTACCAGGCGGTGCGTGCCAGTTGGAAGCGCTCACTTGAGCCGATACTGGCGGCAGGCGGTACGGTGACGGCCGGACTGTTATGTCTGCTGCTATCCGACCTCAATTCCAACAAGGCGCTCGGACCGGTCGGTGCCATCGGTATCGTTTTAGCGGTCATAGCGACCCTGACGTTCTTGCCGAGCCTGCTGATGCCATGGGGACGCAAGGTTTTCTGGCCACGGATACCCGTTCTTGATACGGAGGCGACGCCGGAAAAACGTCACTACCAAGCGGGCGGACTTTGGCCACGCATCTCACGTTTAGTTGCACGCAAGGCTCGTCCTATCTGGATCGTCACCGCGGCCGTGCTGCTGGTTGCCTCTTTCGGCTTGACCCAGCTCAAGGCTGGCGGCGTGCCCCAGAGTGATCTGATACTTGGCGATTCGCAGGCACGTGACGGCCAGGACATCATCAACGATCATTTTCCTGGTGGCTCCGGAACGCCGACGCAGGTGATCGTCCCCGCCGACAAGCTGGCGCAGGCTGCTGGTCTGGTCGAAGCGGATACCGGTGTGGCGGCGGTCTCGGCTGTGGCTAAGGACTCGCCGTCGGGAACGGTGCCGCTCGGCAAAGCGGCCAGTGGATTGCCGCCGGCCTTGGCGTCGGCAAAGCCGACGGTCGTCAATGGCGAAGCCTTGCTACAGGCGACGCTGCGTGATGATGCGGATTCACGTCAGGCGCAGGATACCATCGTTCGCTTGCGTCAGGCGCTTCACCGGCTTGATCCAGTCATACGAGTTGGCGGCGCATCGGCCGTTCAGTTGGATACGCGCACTACTGCCCAACGTGACCGCAGCTTGATCATCCCGGTCGTCCTGGTGGTCATAACGCTAATCCTGATGGCATTATTGCGCTCCATCCTGGCGCCGCTATTACTATTGTTCACCACTACCCTGTCAGTCGCTGCCATCCTTGGCGTCTCAGCGCTGGTGTTCAACCATGTGCTGGGCTTTCCTGGTGCCGACCCGTCGGTGGTGCTGTTCGGCTTCATCTTCCTGGTTGCGCTTGGCATCGACTACAATATTTTCCTGATGACGCGGGTACGTGAGGAATCGTTGCGGCTGGGTACGCGTAAGGGCGTACTGGTAGGTCTGGTGGCTACCGGTAGCGTGATCACCTCGGCTGGTATCGTCTTGGCGGCGACCTTTGC
>JALQUD010000043.1 GCA_023268595.1 Candidatus Saccharimonadia bacterium | reverse complement strand
ATGCCTGGTTCTACTGGAACTACCGCACCGAAGCCGCCGATGCCTGGAGCTACCGCGACATGATGCACGGTGAGCATGGGCGGAATCCGGCCGTCTAGGCCAATCGTACCCCTAAATCCTATCCAATGTAACAAACTTCACAGACCGTATCATCGGTTGCCAAGTACTATAGCTTGGCTGACCAAAAGAATGATCAAAAAGCGCTGTGGCCGGCCCGGCGCCCTAATAATATGTGAGTTTGAGGCATGACGATGGAACCACTAGTCGATGATGACGTCGATGGCGCCGTGAAGCGTGAGCTTAAGACTGCCCGTTCAAAGATACGCTATCTCCGCCGACAAGCGCGTGCGATGCGTGCCGAACAGGAGCGGCTTCGGCGGCTCAACAAAGCCAAAGATGACTTCATATCGCTGGCGTCGCACCAGCTGCGGACACCGGCGACCGGCGTCAAACAGTATATCGGCATGGTGCTCGAGGGTTTT
The DNA here is from genome assembly GCA_023268595.1 of Candidatus Saccharimonadia bacterium. GTDB lineage: Bacteria > Patescibacteriota > Saccharimonadia > Saccharimonadales > UBA4665 > JALQUD01. The sequence goes on along the minus strand of JALQUD010000043.1, from coordinate 7,893 downwards.
GCCGGGGATGTGCCGGAGTCGATCCGCCCGTTCCTGTCAAAGGCTTACGAGAGTAACGACCGCCAGTTGTCCATCGTCAACGACCTGCTGCAGGTCGCCCAACTTGATTCCGGTGCATTGCGTCTCAATCGCCAGCCGACCGGTCTGGCCGGCATGCTGCTGAGTATCGTCAGTGAGCAATCCTCGCGCTTCAGCCAGCGTAACCAGCGCCTTGAGTATCGGCCACCTGCCGATGAGACCGTCATTGATGCCGATGCACCTCGCTTGCGGATGGTCTTTGATAACCTTATCGACAATGCCAGCAAGTATACCCCGGAAGATAGGACGGTGACCGTGGCGCTGGCTATACGCGGCCACCAAGCGGTCGTGACCGTCAAAGACGAAGGTGTCGGCATCGACAAGGAACAGCTCGGCAGGATATTTGACAAGTTCAGCCGGGTAGCTAATTCGCGTAGCGAGCTCGTCGGCGGGACCGGTTTGGGATTATACTGGGCCAAGCAGATAGTCGATTTGCACCACGGCAGCATCAGTGTCGAATCCGAACCGGGTGAAGGCTCCGCGTTCACCGTTCGCTTGCCGGTTAGGAAGGAAGACGCGATATGACGATGTCTGATCGGACGCGACAAAACGAACATAGGGAGGAAACCGTGCAGGCACAGGCCGCCGAAAAACCAAAAATACTCATAGTCGAGGATGAGCCGATGCTTCAGGAGGCATACAAGCATGTCCTGACATTCAAAGGTTATACGGTGTTCACGGCCGATAACGGCGAAGAAGGTCTGGAGCAATTGGAGCGTCATCGGCCGGATATCATACTCCTCGATGTGCTCATGCCACGCCTGGATGGTATAGGTTTCCTGCAGCAGGCCGACATGCCAAAGAAGTATCCTGATGTGGTGGTCGTGGCCTGTAGCAACCTGTCAGACCAGGTGACGGCCGACAAACTGACCAAGTATGGCGCCCATAAGCAAGTACTCAAATCAGATCTGTCACCATCGCAACTTATCGAGCTGGTAGAGACGTTCAGCGGCGGTGCCACGACGCCCCGAAAATCTCCCAAACGGTAAATTTGCCGTGGTTGCAAGTAAACATGAACGTTGTAAAAACTTTGCCATAATTTGACGTATAAGCAAGAGCGTAACTAAAATAAGTGCATCACATCAGGAGGGAAATGATATGAAGCGATTGAGTGCGCTCGTAGGTACCGCGTTGATTGCGGCCGGAGTGGTCCTGCCGTTCGGTACCGTGTACGCAGAGGGCGGATCGAACCTTATTACCAACCCGGGCTTCGAGACGGCCAGCGGCACTTCGCCGGCCGGCTGGAGCAATAATGCCTGGGGCACCAACAAAGCTGTCTTCAGCTATGACAAAACCGGCCACAGCGGCGAACGGGCGGCCAGCGTTAGCGTCAGCAATTATAAGACCGGTGACGCCAAGTGGACAGCTACCCCTGTAGCAGTACAACCGTCAACCGAGTATGTTTTTAGTAACTGGTACAAATCATCGGTGGTCAGCGGCGTTGACGTGGTCGTGACCAACACCGCTAACAAGGTCAGCTATCTGCATATCGCCGATCCTGCAGCTAGTAGTGACTGGAAGCAGCAGACGGTTTCATTCAAAACGCCGGCCAAAGCCAAGTCGGTCACTGTTTACCACTATCTGTCTGCTAATGGTAATCTGGCGGTTGATGATTATAGCCTGACGGCTAAGGACTCAACACCTGCGCCAACACCAACTCCAACGCCAACCCCAACACCTACACCGACCCCAACGCCGACACCCACGCCTACTCCAACTCCAAGTAATGGCAACATGGTATCTAACCCGTCGGCCGAAACCGCCAGTAACGGCCAGCCTACCGGATGGGTCAGTGACTCATGGGGTACTAACACGCCATCCTTCAGTTATGCTAATGATGCCGAGGATGGTAGCAAGAGCCTGAAGACTACCATCAGCTCGTATACCAACGGTGATGCCAAATGGTACTTCAATCCGGTCGCGGTCACGCCTGGCAGCAACTATGTCTATAGCGAGTGGTACAAATCCGATATCCAGGCCGAAGTCGATGCCATGGTGACCATGAACGACGGTAGCCAGCAGTTCTATTACATAGCCTCACCGGCGGCGGCCAGCAACTGGACCAAAGTCAGCTATCAGTTCACCGCACCGAGCGGAGCGAAGAACGTGACGTTCTTCCATGTGGTATCCAAGAAGGGTTATGTCCAGATCGACAACGTCAGCCTTACCAAATACGCGCCCCAGCAACTAGACCGCGGTCTCGTCAGCCTGACCTTTGATGACGGTTGGCGTAACATCTATAGCAATGGGTTGCCACTGCTCAAGAAGTATGGTCTGCCCTCGACGCAATATCTCAACAGCGAACCGGTCACCGGTGGCTACCCGGACTACATGACATACCAGATGATCAAGGACTTCAAGGCGCAGGGCAGTGAGCTTGCCTGGCACACCCGGAGCCATGCCGATGTCACCAAGCTGACAGCGGCGCAGCTTACGACCGAACTGACAGTTCCGCAGCCATTCCTGACCGGCACTGGTACGTCGGCCGCTGACTTCCGTAACTTCGCTACGCCGTACGGCGCCTACAACCCGACCGCCATCAGCGCCATCATGAAGAAGTTCCAGTCACATCGTTCCACGGATGTCGGTTACAACAGCAAGGATAACCTGGACGTCACTAACATCAAGGTGCAGAACATCACGAACACGACCACACCGGCGGACGTACAGTCCTGGGTGAACCAGGCTGCTGCCAACAAGACCTGGCTGGTAATCGTGTACCACGAGGTTACGGGTACCGCGGCTGACCCGACGTACGCCGTGACACCGGCCAACCTGGACCAGGAACTGAACATCGTGAAACAAAGCGGCCTGACGGTCAAGACTGTAGACCAGGCTATTGCAGAAATTAAAAGTCAGTTGTAATATGGGTCTGTGACCAAACATAAGCGTTCGGTAAGCGCGGCCACGAAGGCTGCCCCGAACCGTAAAATAAACAAACGTCAAACATCAACGAAATCCGGCCGCCCAAAGGCCGGCATCTCACGCGCCGCCAGCCGCTGGCTTCCGGCGCGTTTCATGCCGCTACGCCGGCGGCCACTCGCCGTGGCCGCCGTGCTGGCCGTGTTATTAGTAATCGGCATACCGACCGGCTGGTTGGTATTGCATACGGAGGCTGAGTCCGGTTCCGGCCTGGCAGCGGATGCTTGGCGATCCGTACGGGGACAGGGTAGCCAGGCTCGATCGGCGGATGGTTCATCTGGCGACCGCACTACCTCAGGATCGGAACGGAAGTCTGACCAGAAAGCTTCCGGCTCATCATCCGGTTCACGCAAAGCCCAAGGCGAAGCTGCTAAGAAAGCCGCTGCGTCTGGTGCGGCCCAGCAGACCGCAGCCGCCGGTAAACCGGCCGCTACCAGTCCATCGTCCGCACCTGCTGCCACGCCATCTGCGAAACCTACTCCGGCTCCGGCACCTGCTCCAGCTCCGGCGCCAGCGCCCTCGGATGGCTGGCATCATAACATCATTACCACTATTTTCTGGGTCGGCGAAGCGGCCGATGCCAGCAACGCCCACATCAGTAACGCCCAGAGCGCATGGGATGGTAATTGGCAGGCCAATTTCGGCGGCTATGACGACCCGAACAACCGCAACGGTTACTATCCGGCCGGCTTCGTACCGCGTGAGAACCCGTTCTACTTCGCACTGCCGTATAACGATCTAGCTCCGAACGGTAGCCGTAAGGCTAGCGCCGGCAACTGCCCTAACCGCTCGAATAGCATCAGTTGGTGCAAGAACGCCTGGATCAAGATATCGTACGGCGGGAAGGTGGCATATGCCCAGTGGGAAGACGTCGGCCCGATGCAGGAAGACGATACGCAGTATGTCTTTGGCGGTGGTACGCCAGCCAATACCTGGGGCGCCAAGGCCGGCTTGGACGTATCACCGGCCGTCCGTGATTATCTGGGCCTGACCGGTGTCAACCGTACGAGCTGGTCATTCGTTCCGGCTAGTGCCGTACCGGCCGGCCCGTGGCGCAACATCGTCACTACCGGGCAGGGTGGTTGGTAGCTTCTCGGAGTCTGAGGCTAGCGGCGCATAGTATGCTGACCTGATACCATAGACACATGCTCATTCTGATTCATACCTCAAAGACTATGCGTCCGGCCGCCAAGGACAACGTCCAGCATCTTTCCAAGCCGCAATTACTGGAGTCTGCTGCCGAACTGGCGGCGTATCTCAAGAGCTTATCGCCGTCTGACGTCGCGCGGATAATGAAAATCTCTCCCAAGCTGGCTCATGAAACATGCACGTTAATGTCAGGCTGGAGTAGTTTGCCTAAGCATCAACGTGCGGCTGTCGATAGCTTCATCGGTGACATCTATAGCGGTCTCCAAGTCCAGCGCTGGTCGGCGGCGGATAAGCGCTATGCTGATGAGCACTTGCGTATTCTTTCTGGTTTGTATGGTGTCCTCAAGCCCTACGATGGTATATATCCGTACCGCTTGGAGATGGCGTACCGTCTACCCGATGAGCCGTTCAAAAATCTCTATGCCTACTGGGCCGACCGTATCGCTAAGGCTTTGCCGTCTACTGAGACGATCGTCAATCTGGCGGCGGCTGAATATAGCAAGGCGGTATTACCGCATCTGGAATCATCGGCCAAGGTTGTCGCGCCTCAGTTTATGACTATCAGTCCGAAGACCGGCCAACCGGTCTTCGTAGTGGTCCATGCCAAGATCGCACGTGGCGCTTTTGCCGGATGGATGATACGCCAACGTGTTGATGATCCGGCGTCACTGACAAGTTTCGACCAGTTAGGCTATGTATACGATAGGGAATCTAGTACTGAAGATTCACCAGTCTTTGTTTGCCGCGAGTTTGGCGGATTAGGGCTAAGCGTCCGGTTAAGCTGAGATTATAGCCAGCCGGCATTGCGGGCGATGATGAAATAGAACGGCCAGTTTGGCTGGCCGGCTGGTGGGCCGCCGTTGCACGTACCGTCCGATTCCCACGGTATCTTAATCCAGAGCAAAGCGTCGTTGCGAGGATTGCCGGTCGCAGTGGTTGGCGCCTGACCAAGGGCTGCCGCCGGGTTATTGCACCAGTTGTCGGCGGACAGGCTGCCGTTGCCATTACGTGAGGTATCTATGACGTAATGCTTTCCGCCAGTCATTGCAGATATGGTGTCGCCATACCGCTGGTTGTCGGCGGTAGTTTTGTAATTGGCTACGTTTAGGCTGAAGCCATCGGCCTGGCTGATATTGGCGCTCTGCAACCGTCGTGCCATGGTGGCGGCTGGCTGCCATGCCGGATTTCCGGCATCGATGTAGACCATCGCATTAGGTAAGGCTTTTAGGGTCGCAACCGCGTTTGCCAGCGCTGCGATTCGCTTAGCTTGGTCGTTGGCCGGCATGCAATCAAGCGCTGCTAGGGCATCGGGTTCCAGGATTATTGCCGCAGGACGCTCTCCGATACCGCTCGCAAACTCATTGATCCAGCTGGCATATGCTTCGTAGGTGATTGCGCCACCGCTTGAGTAACTGCCGCAATCCCTGAAGGGGATGTTGTAAGCGACCAGGACTGGTAGTTGGCCTTTTGATGTGGCAATCCGCGTAGCGTTACTGGTCGCGGCCCGTGGATCGGTATCCCAGTCGCCAAACCAGTGGGCAATCGGGATGGTACGCTGCTTGTCTATCAGCTTATGTTCCGCATCTGTTAGCTCCCCAAGCGTTTTCGTGTAATGCTCATCGAACGGCTTGCCATATATGGGCATGCGCCATAATCCATAGGAACCGGGAGCTGCCGTCGTAGGTTTTGGCTCTGGCGCTGTTGCGGGGGCGGTTGTCTTGCTTGGCGTCGGCTTGGTGGCGGCCTTGGAAGGTCGGTTGCCGGGAGGTGTGGTCTTGGTCTGATTCGACTTACTACTGTTTGAGGTTGGTCGTTGCATGATGTCGTTTTGTGCCTTGGTGTGGGTAATGATGCCTGCTGTCGCAGTGAGTGCTAGGACTGAGGTTATGGCGACCGACGCCATCGGTCTGGCTAGCACACGACGTTTTACGCCATGCTCAACATCATACGAACGTATCCTGGAGCGTACCTTGGCTTGACATAAAACATAGGCTTTGCGGCCATTCATCAGGGGAACCATATCTGTTAGATTATGTCATCTTGTTAACTTATTAACAAACATAAGACTTAATACTAAACTATTACAAGATAATTGACATAAATCAAAAAATAGTGTATTGTGTGATTCAAAGTGAGACAATACCATGCAATTATTGAGCAATTATTTCAAGTGTTCGCCTATCGTGCCCGCTAAGGACACCATTGGCACCGAGTCTGATGTTAGCGTTGCTGTGCTTATTCCAGCCCACAATGAGGCGGGATCGATAGCAGCGACAATCGAAGCCCAGCTTGCACAGAGCCGTCCGGCGGACAGGATCGTAGTCATCAGCGACAATAGCACCGACGCTACATATGAGATAGCCCGAAGCTATCCAGTCATAGCCGTGAAGACGGAGAATAACAAGCACAAAAAATCCGGCGCCCTAAACTGGGCGTGGCGGACATTTGCCCGTGATATGGATATTGTCGTCTGTCTCGATGCAGACACCGTCTTGCCAGACAACGCCATTGCTGACTGGATTGAAGAGTTCAAGCAGGATCCGACGCTTGGTGGTTCTTCGTCCAAGTTCACGATGCTTGGTGACAGTATGCTGGTCCGCCTGCAACGCGCCGAATTCGCCAAATGGACTACGACCGGACTACGCCGTGGTTGGACTAGCGTGCTGGCAGGCACCGGCTGTGCGATCCGTAACAGCGTCCTGAAGCAGATCGCCGCCATGGACGACCGCGATGGCCCATGGAGTTACGAATCGATGGTCGAGGACTTTGAACTGACCTACCGTATCCGTGAAATGGGCTATGTCTGCCACATCTCACCGACTGTCCGTGCATACACCGATGCTATGAAATCGGCCCGCACCCTTTGGGCGCAACGTATGAAATGGCAGGTCGGAACCGTCGAAGATCTGATTTCTCTCGGTTTTAACCGTTTGACCGCAGTCGATTGGATGCAGCAGGCACTCGGCTTGTTTGCCGCCGTGTTGCGTATCCTATGGGTCGCTCTGCTGATCATTGCCGCAACCCCTTACGGTAGCCTGAGCCACAACATATTCTGGATCATACTGCCGTTCATCTTCATCGCCAGTGACACCGCCCAGGCATACCTGATTCCGCATCGGGACCGTAAGGATATCCTGCTAGCCGCCGCGTTGGTTCCACAGGAATTCTTCGCTTGGATGCGTGCCGGTTGGTTCCTGGCTGCCTGGCATGAGGTTCTGAAGAGTAAGATAACGCGCCGTCGGAAAGACCGTTGGTCAATCCAATATGCGGTAGAAGGAGTGAATTAACCATGTATGGACAAAAAGCCCAATTCGGCCTGGTATCGGCCGGTGTTACCGCTGTCTCTTGGTGGATGTTCGGTGTCACCATCGTACTGTGCGCCATTGCAGTCATCTTGATGGCTCGCGTGTTCGTGACGTTGGCTTCCAAAGACGCTAGCCGTCGTCCGTAACCGCCAAGTGTCCCTCCTAAGAACAGCCCATTGACCGGGCTGTTTTTATTATATCAATACAATAGTATTGATTAAAAAGTAAATATAGTGTATAATATAAAATAGTAATGGAGTTTTGGCAATGCCGTACAGCGATGCGACATACCCGCTTTCTGTTCGTGGGCAGGCTTCTAAGCCGGCCGTATCACGTAGTTTTTTCAGTCGCACGCTGCCGGCATGGTTCGCCTATGGCCTGGCCAATGTGGTGCTAGCCGTAATTGCCCTGGTAGGGTATACCACGTACACAGCCGCAT
>JALQUD010000042.1 GCA_023268595.1 Candidatus Saccharimonadia bacterium | reverse complement strand
AAGTCACTGCCGAAAGTGTAGTACCACGTCACCGCAGCCAGCAGTATCATCAACAGACCCCACAGGAAGCCTCTGCGCAACTGGGAGCTGGGCATCGACGGCATCGGACCGATGAAACCTTCGATTCGACGACCCATTTCAATCAACCTGCTTTCGTAGGTGTACGGCAGCAATGCCGCGTGACGGAATGGTATGAAACGTACTGGAGTTTATTCTGTCATGTGAAGACTACTTTGTCAATATCGCCATCTCTGTTATAATGTGTCGGATATGTCCAAAAAGAAAGCCCCCATCATAGCCATCGTCGGTCGCGCGAACGTCGGCAAATCAAGCCTGTTCAACGCCATCCTGCACCGCCGCGAGGCCATCGTGGCCATGGAAGCCGGTACCACGCGTGATAGCATCACCGCCCGTGCCAGCTACACCCCCGACACGCTGGACACTGGGGAGGCCGAAGAGCAGCATTTCTGGTTGGTCGACACCGCCGGCATGAAAGCCGCCGAGGACGAATTCGAGCTGACCATCCAGGAGCAGATCACCGAAGCCGCAGCCGCCGCGGATGTCATCTGGGTACTCGTGGAAGCCGATGTCATGATCACCGAAGAAGACCGCCGGGTAGCCAAGCTGGCGCACCGGTCCGGCAAACCGGTCGTGCTGGTCATCAATAAGATAGACAAGAACCGCCGCCTGATGCGTCAGGGCTTTGATGAATACCGCCGCCTTGGCATCAGCGATATCTTCGCTACCAGCACCAAACAGGGCGAAGGTATCCGTCCGCTGTTAGACCATCTGATCAGCATCATACCCAAAGTCGTCATCGACGAAGACGACGACCGGCTGCACATCGCATTGCTGGGCCGTCCTAACGTCGGTAAGTCCGCGTTATTCAACTCCTTGGCCAAGAAACAGCAGGCCATCGTGGCCGACCGTGCCGGCACGACCCGTGACGTCAACCGTGCCGTCATCCGCTACCAGTCACAGGAAATCGAACTCATGGACACCGCGGGCATCCGCCGCAGCGGTAAGATCGGACAGGGGATCGAGCACTTCAGCGTACTACGTAGCCTGCAGGCCATCGAACAAGCCGATGTCTGCCTCCTGCTGATCGATGTCAATGAACTGAGCGTCGGCCTTGACCAGAAAATCGCCGGCATGATCAAAGAAGCCGGCAAGGGCCTGGTCATAGTCGTCAGCAAATGGGACTCCCTCGACGAGAAGACGCCGTTCAGCCGTGACGAGATGGCGCCACAGATCGCCCACGACTTCGACTTCGTACCATGGGCGCCACTGATCTTCACCAGTTCAGTCACCGGCCAGAACGTCACCAAGCTGTTCGACCTGGCCATGCAGATCAAAGCCCAACGCGCCAAGCGGATCCCCACCGCCGAGCTTAACCGCTACCTGCGCGAAGTCGTCACCAAGCATCCGCCGGCCGGACTCAAGAACCGCGCCCCAAAGCTCAACTACATGGTCCAGGAAGACGACAATCCTATTCCGGCCTTCAAGATCTTTGGAAGCCAGACCAAATTCCTGCACTGGAGCTACCGACGCTACATGGAACGCGTATTGCGTGAAAAGTACGGATACGAGGGTACAGCCATCCAACTCTGGTTCATCGAGAAACACGTCGGCCACCGCCATGGCAACAGTCCGACGCTGGCTCCACGTAAACACAACTCACTAGCCGGCAGCAAGCGTCCGATCGTAAAGAAGTCAGGTAAACGTTCCATTTCCAGCAACACCAAACAGGATTGATGAACTACGAGACGATACCACCCACTACCATCGAACAACTCCGGGCACGTGCCAACATCTGTTTCGAATACAAGCGTGTTCCTCACGGGTACCAGCCGACTGCCAATCCTTGGTCTGATCGCGGTCAATGGCAGTACAGAAGCTGTCGCGGACGAAGAACGCACCGTATTGGTGAGTGAACCGCTTTATCAGCCGTATTATGGCCGTTCACCGAGCTACGAAGCAGCACTCGCAAGGCGCCCGGAGCTGATGGGCAGGGAAGCTTTGATACATGCCGGCGTCAAGCTGACCTGTGACTACGCTCCGCTTAGCCGCGTATGGCACGACACGCTCGGCAAGCCGGGCGCCAAGCCCGACGATACCACGACCCGGACATACATCCGCCATGCCGGCGTGATCACTCCGGATGATGTCGCTTACGTGTACGTCCAAAGTAACAAACTCATGCCTTTGACCGGTGATTTCAGCAAGCTTCATCCGGATGACCTGCGGACATTGCCGACGTATGAAGAAGCCGGTGATCCAGGACGGCAGAATGCTAATGTACTCATGATGTGGCGCGAGGCCGACAACCTGTACCGTGATCACCAACAGGACTTCAACCTAGCCATACAGCCGCACAGCGGTGTCTGGGAACCCCAGGGCATATACGGTCGACTTGATTAACTGCCCCTCAAAGGTGATACTGTCTGGATATGGCACTATTCCAAAACCGACCCCAGAGCTCCGATCCCGTCAACTACGTCACTATCGGCATGAACAAATCGATGATGTTCGTCGGCTTAGGCAACCCCGGCAAAGAATATGACGGCACCCGGCATAACATCGGCTTTGATGCGCTTGACGCCTTTGCCAAAGCGAATAACTTTCCCGACTGGACTAATAAGAAGGATCTGAAATGCCACTGGACTTCCCAGATAATGGCCGACACCAGGGTCGTACTCGTCAAACCTCAGACGTTCATGAACCTGAGCGGCGAAGCGGCCCAGGCAGTAGCATCATTCTATAAGATACCGCCAAGTCAGATCATCGCCATCTATGACGAGCTCGATATTGACTACGGCCAGATTCGTCTGCGTACCGGTGGCAGCGCAGCAGGGCATAACGGCGTCAAATCGCTCATACAGCACCTGGGCGAGGATTTCGGCCGTGTACGCATCGGCATCGGGCCCAAGGCACACGAACAGATGGACAGCGCGGATTTCGTGTTGCAGAAATTTTCCAAGGACCAGCAAGCGCACATGAACGAACTGTCAGTGGAAACCAACGCCATACTAAGCGAACTGGCCTACGGCAGCCCGCTAGCCGCTGAAACCCGCAGCTTCCTACTGTAACCAGCCAGCATCGGCTCTGAAAAGGCTTAAATAGATGCCTGTAGTGCTAGGCGCATGTGAGGAACGTAGCGAATCGTATTCATAATACGATGAGCAAGTCCCGGAGCATGCAACAACGCAATACAGGTAATATATTTGAGCCGCACATAAAAAGAGCCTCCAGAGGGGGTGGGCACCGCTGGAGGCTCTTTATACCCTTCAACCCACCTTGAAGTCCTCTCACTCTCAGCTCCTCTCGCAAGGAAGCCGATCTCTTGTGCGTCAAAATAATGCACGGGCGTGAGCCCACTCATAGGTTTTTACCGTTATTCGCCACGACTCAACTAAAACGAGGGGGAATACGGGGTTAAAGGGATTAGTTTGTCTTAGAGCGTCGTCATGCCGCAAGGACAATCCAACGCCAAGGAGAATAAGTGGAGGGTAACAACTTTTCTACGAGGGCACGCTCTAAAACAACCTAACGTAATCTCTTGTAAGCTGTAGCAGCTTGCAAGAGCGTTAAAATGGGGGGGTATAAGGTACGTAAACGGCTCAAACGTTTTGTTTTTATCGTTTACAAGTTGTCATTTTAGCAAATAAATTGTTTCGTGTCAATACTTTTTAACATTACTGTAGTTTTGTCAAACAAGTTATGCTTACCAACACATGTACGCAGGACGTTCCAGAATGGTCGTTTCAGACTATGCCCGACGGTGCCGGATTGATAGAGTAAGGCCACTCTAACCGATATGTCATCCGAGTAAAGGAGGGAAACGATGGACCGGATAATCACGATCAGTAAGGACGAGCTGCCATCCGCACTCGGCAAGCAGCCCGATGCGCCAGCTAGCCTGTTCATGCTGGCTCAGGAAGGGTTCTGGCAACGACTGGCCGCACAACCGAAGGTGGCCGTGGTCGGTACCAGACGTCCGACGGCATATGGCAAACATGTTACCGAGCAGCTGGTAGGGGACTTGGTGAACAACGGCGTGACCATCATCAGCGGCTTAGCATATGGTATAGATATCACGGCCCACCGGGCAGCGCTCAGAGCCGGCGGCACCACCGTGGCCGTGCTACCGGGGCCGGTCGATTATGTCGTGCCAAGGACGCATGCCAACGATGCACGCCACATCGTCGAAGGCGGCGGGGCGCTGATAAGCGAATACGCATCGGGCACCCCGACATACCGCCACAACTTCGTCGAACGTAATCGCATCGTCAGCGGTCTGGCGGATGTGCTGCTGGTCATCGAGGCCACCGAGGATAGTGGCACCAGGCACACCATCGACTTCGCCTTGGACCAGGGGATTGATACCATGGCGGTCCCCGGTCCGATCAACAGTCCCGCAAGCGTCGGTACCAATAACATGCTCAAAGGTACTGCCGGCCTGGTCACGAGCGCGCAGGACGTGCTACACGCCCTTCGGTTACCCGATCATCAGCTTAGCCTGGGCCGAAAACCGCCAAAAGCAGCCAACAAAGGCGAACAACTCATCATCGACCTGCTCGAGCAGGGCGTAACGGCGGGCCAGCAGCTTCGCCAACGAAGCGGCCTACGCATCGAACAGTACGGCCACCACATGACGATGCTAGAAATTACCGCCCGCATCCGGCCGCTTGGCGCCGATAATTGGTCGCTAGCCTGACACCGTCATACAGACCGTAAGCGTGACGCCAGCGGCCATCACTTGCTACACTGCGACTATGAAGAAACTCATATACCTCGGTATAACCGTCGGCGGTATCGCCGGCGGCTGGCTCGGATCTCTTGCCGACCATGGCAACTGGCTTGGCGTCTGGGGAATCATTGGCACCATGGTAGGCTCACTCGCCGGCATATGGGCCGCCGTCAAACTCGGTTCCGATCAGTAGGACTTAGTAAGACGGCGCTTCTTCGGCACCTGGGACGACTACTTCAACAGCTGCCGGAGTGACTATGCCACAGGCACGGGCCACGGCGGCATAGCCTTCCCAGAAGTCCGGTGTACTGTTGTAATCCGCCAGATCGGCAGCCGATGCGCCCATGGAAGCTGATTCGATAGGGTTGGTGTATGACATGAGTACTCCTTTGTACGTGTACGGCAAAAAACAGCCACCTCAGGGACCATGACAACAACTAAGAAAGCCGCACCTAACCGTCGGAGCGCGAGGTAGCGGCCTTCCCAATCACTGCTGACACGAGCGGTTAGAGTGGCGTCTTGCCTACTATTAGCGTTATGCATACTGGTATACACCCGTGGCATCAGCGCCGTCAAATGTTTCATTTTCGCATCATTACAGGAATCTGAACTATTGCACACGGTTGATATTTTTTTGCGTTCTGCCGTGCGTCTGTTATGATTACCGATTGTAAATCAGCGTCAGCATATTGCCACATCCAGTAAGCAGCGTGCTAAGCTAAGACGATAACCATGAGCAGCAAGAGCGGACAATATATATGAGCAAAAACCTAGTCATCGTCGAGAGCCCTGCCAAGGCTAAGACAATAGAGAAATTCCTTGGCAAGGATTACACGGTCAAGAGCAGCTTCGGACATATCCGCGACATCCCCAAGAAGGGCATGAACATCGATATCGAGAACGGATTCGTGCCGACCTATGAGATCAGCCCGGATAAGAAGAAGACCATAGCCGAGCTTCGCAAGCTGGCCAAGGAAGCCGACGTCTGGCTGGCAAGCGATGAAGACCGCGAAGGGGAAGCGATCGCCTGGCACCTGGCCCAGGCGCTCAAACTGGACTTGAAGAAGACCAAGCGCATCGTTTTCCACGAAATCACCAAACCGGCCATCGAGAACGCCATAAAGAACCCCCGCACGGTCGACATCAACCTGGTGGACGCCCAGCAGGCCCGGCGTGTGCTCGACCGTCTGGTCGGCTATGAGCTGAGTCCGGTCCTATGGAAGAAGGTCCGTACCGGGCTGAGCGCCGGACGTGTCCAATCGGTCGCCGTCCGCCTGATCGTGGAACGGGAGCGTGAAATCCGCGATTTCGAACCGGAAATCACCTACAAGGTGACAGCCGAGTTTAATGTCGGTGATGATGTGGTCCTCAAAGCGGAGCTGGCCGACAAGCTGCCGGACGTGGCGGCCGCGGAAGCTTTTCTGACCGATTGCATCGGTGCCGAGTTCAAAGTCGGTGCCATTACCAAGAAGCCTGGCAGCCGCAATCCGAGCGCACCGTTCACTACCAGTACGCTGCAGCAGGAAGCCTCACGACGGCTCGGCTTCGGCGTCAAGCAGACCATGACACTAGCCCAGCGACTGTACGAAGCCGGTCACATCACCTACATGCGTACCGACAGCACCATCCTATCGGGACTGGCTATCAACGCCGCCAAGGAATTCATCTTAGGCAACTATGGTGAGCAGTATCACCAGGTGCGTCAGTTCAAGACCAAGAACAGCAGCGCCCAGGAAGCGCATGAGGCCATCCGGCCGACGAACTTCCAGGCTGCCGACCTGGGTGAAGACGGCTCGCAGAAGAAGTTGTACAACCTGATACGCCAGCGCGCCCTGGCCAGCCAGATGGCGCCCGCCCAGATTGAACGTACCGAGATAACCATCGGCATTAGCAGCCGCAAGGAAAGCCTGCTTGCCAAAGGCGAGGTACTGACTTTCGATGGCTTCCTGAAGGTATACGGGGGTGGTAAGGACGACACGTTGCTGCCACCGCTCGAGCAAGGCCAGACGCTGCCGCTCAACATCATGCGCGCTACCGAGAGCTTTAGCCGTGGGCCGGCCCGCTACAGCGAAGCTACGCTCGTCAAGAAGCTGGAAGAGCAGGGTATCGGCCGTCCGAGTACCTATGCTTCGACCATCTCCACTATCCAGACCCGTGGCTACATCGAAAAAGCCGACCTTGAAGGCAAGGAACGCGAGATTACCGAATTAGCATTGGATAACACGGCTCAATCGCCAGCGGTCACCAACACCAAGACCAAGGTCATCACCGGCGCCGACAAAGCCAAGTTGCTGCCGACCGGCATCGCAGAAGTCACTACCGACTTCCTGGCCAAGCACTTCCCGAACATCGTCGACTACGAGTTCACGGCTCGCGTCGAAGCCGATTTCGACAAGATCGCCGAAGGCAAGGAGGCCTGGAACAAATCGATCGCCGATTTCTATAAGGACTTCCGCCCCTTGGTCGACGCCTCGGCGGATATCAGCCGCCAGGAAGTCAGCCAGGCGCGCCTGATAGGCAACGACCCTAAGAGCGGCAAACCGATCTTTGCCCGCTTTGGCCGCTACGGTCCGATGCTGCAGCGCGGCGAGACCGAAGATGAAGCCAAACCGGATTTCGCGCCGCTTCCAGCTGAAACCACTATCGACACCGTCAAGCTGGAAGAAGCGCTGGAGATGTTCAAACTACCGCGCGTCGTCGGCCAGACCGATGACGGCAAGGACATCAAGGCCAATATCGGCCGCTTTGGCCCGTATATCCAGATCGACAAGACGTATGTCTCCATCAAACCGCTCGACCCGCACAAAATCACGCTGGATGAAGCCAAACAGCTGTATGCGGAAAAACTCGAGAAAGACGCCAACAAATACATCGCCGAGTTCGACAGTGGCATCAAGATCGTCAACGGTCCGTACGGACCGTATGTCACTGACGGCAAGAAGAACGCCAAGATACCTAAGGATACCGATCCGAAGACCATCGACGAAGCCGCTGCCAAGAAACTGATTGACGCCGCACCGGCAAAGAAAAAGTTCGTACGCCGGCGAGCCGTCTCCAAATAAGTGTTACCCGGCATTTGCAATGCCATGCCCGACGCCGCATAGCGCAGGCGTCGGGCTTTTCGCATTCCTACGCAGCCGATGAGCAACAGGGGTCATATTTCTTATGACAATTGGACATTTATCCACAATATTTCTTTGCAGTCTACCCTATACGGTATATGCATAACCGTCTACAACGTGTTACAATAAACATAGTAGCTTAATTAGTTAGACAAAAATCAAGTAAAAGTATTGACTTTTATCTACATTAGTTTTATAGTATGAGTATTACAACCGCAGGGAAGTGCTAATAATAACTATGACCGAAGCCCAAAACCCATCCACCATCGGCCAGACGGAAGCCATCGTCAGCGACATTTTGGCGACCATCGACCGCGAACGTGAACGAGAGATCGTCGCACGCCGCTTCGGCCTGTTCGAGCGCAAAGAAACCTTAGAGCAGATAGGCGAGTTGCTCAGCATCACCCGTGAGCGCGTCCGCCAGCTCGAAAAATCAGTCGTCGCCCGACTCAAGGTAACCGCCGAAGCCGGCGAACTGCCGCATATCGCCGCCTTCGAGGCTCAGATTTGCGACACCCTTAAGAATAAGGGTGGTCTGATGCGTATCGCCGGTCTGACCGAACAGCTTGGCATCGCAGAATCACGCCTCGAGCAAGCCCGCCTGGCGTTCATCGCCCAGCTATGCCCTAAGCTGGTCGTCGTCGAGGAAGACGATAACCACTACCTCAGCGTCGCCTCTGACGCGATATTTGATGGCCACACCAAGGAATGGGTCGCTAAGATCGTTGCCGCGGTCAAAGACCTCGGCCAGCCGAGCAGTATA
>JALQUD010000041.1 GCA_023268595.1 Candidatus Saccharimonadia bacterium | reverse complement strand
CGGCTACGCCGGGTGGCTCCTCTCACTTCGTCGGCTGGGGCCCTCCTACCAAGTAAAAACCCCAAGCGGGCTTGGGGCGGCTACGCCGGGTGGCTCCTCTCACTTCGTCGGCTGGGGCCCTCCTACCAAGTAAAAACCCCAAGCGGGCTTGGGGCGGCTACGCCGGGTGGCTCCTCTCACTTCGTCGGCTGGGGCCCTCCTACCAAGTAAAAACCCCAAGCGGGCTTGGGGCGGCTACGCCGGGTGGCTCCTCTCACTTCGTCGGCTGGGGCCCTCCTACCAAGTAAAAACCCCAAGCGGGCTTGGGGTTTTTACTTGGTGGCTCCTCCCAGACTCGAACTGGGGACACAAGGCTCTTCAGGCCTCTGCTCTACCAACTGAGCTAAAGAGCCGCGATGCGTGGAAGCATGGCTGGGTTGGTTCTGCAATATAGTACAGGGTTTCCCCTGTTTTCGCAACCGGATACCAGCGTGCGGCCGTCAACGCGACTAGTCGGTCGTGGCGGCCTGGCTGTCGAGCTGCTTGGCCTGGCCTTCTATGTCGCTGGCGGCCCGCTTCTTGCCGTCCGCCGCCTGCTGCAAATCGGCCTCAGCCTGGCGTATCTCCTGTTCAGCGGCCACGATCTGATCCTGGAGTCTTTGGATCTTCACGGCCAAACGCGAGCGTTTGCCCGGGTCATTGGCGCTATCGAACTCCACCTGGGTGGTCTTAAGCTCCAGCTGGCTCTTGTTGATGACGCTGGTCTTGTCGGATTTGACCCTGGTCAGGTTGGCCTGCATGTCTTTGGCCTGTTGCTGCAAGGCCGTGGCGGCACGGTGCATATTGGACGCTGCTGCTTTGATGTATTCACCTGCTGCCATAAAATAAGTAACTCCTTATCGTACGTCTAATGATAATACCCTGTGATGCACATCGCAACATCACCGGTCGATATAATCGCGGCACAAGCGCTCGAAGATGGCGTTCGTCCAGCCAAAACCGGTCTGCGACGGATACACACCCGACGCCGGTGGCCGGCCCGGCTCGACCACATTGTATTTTTCTAAGAAGTTACCATGACGGCCGTACCACTCCAGATTGGTGCGCAGCCATTTGGCCGCCAGACGGCGGGCGTCGCGCCTGTGGCCGCTACGGTCCAAGCCGCGGATGACCAGCCAATGGAGCGGCGCCCAGCCATTGGGATAGGCCCACTGGGTAGGCAGACCGCCGATGAAGCGCTGCGGGAATGGTATGTCATCGGTCGCCGTCAATCCTCCCGGATGCTCGAAGCGACGCAGGGCCAACACCATGGCCGCCGCCTGGCTACGGGTCGTCAACCCGGCCCACAGGCAATAGTAGGCGGCTAGCGAGCTGACCGGACTCCGGCGCTTATGTACATAATCATAGTCGTAAAATAGCCCACGCCTGCGGTCCCACATCAGCTTGTTCATCATCCGCTTGCGCTTGTTGGCCATATGATGCCAATGTGCCACCTCCGACAGATTGCCGAGTATACCGGCCGCTACCGAAAAATCGACTTCGTACTTATATAACAGTGCGTTCAGGTCCACTGGCAGATAGTCCAGGCTATGGCGCTGGAAGCGCGGCGTGTAATCCCAACCGCTCTCCAGTTCCGCCTGATCGTGCGTCATATCGGTCGAGTAGTTACGGCTCAGGCCTTTGTAGACCTGCCGGGCGTGCGGCTTGCGCTTGCCCATCCAGACATGCTCATATTCCCGCTTGGCGACCTCGATACGCTCCGCCAACCAGGCATCGTCTTTACTATACGCATGATATACCTCCAGGATATAACTGGTCAGAAATGGTGGCTGCGAGCGGCTCATCATATACGTCCGGCTCCCATTGGGCACCAGACCGAAACGCCGCACCATGTGAAGCAAGTTCTCAAGCATCCCCTCCACCAGTTCCTGATCCCCAGGATGGCCCGAATTCATCAGTCCCTGGGCAATCATGTAACTGTCCCAGTAATACATCTCATTGAAGTCAAAATCATGGTCCGGTGCATAGGATGACACCAGGTACGGATATGGCAGACCGATCAGATCACTCCGGTCGTCAGGCTGATCACGGCGCAGCGACGGCCAATAACCCCTGATATATTGACGGGCATCCGCCGCGTCAGCCTTGGATGGCATCCTGGCCGGCAGCGGTCCGGTCATGCCGATGGAACGCATCAGCCGGCTGATAGGTCGGGTAAGCATATGCGTCTTAGTATAGCCACTACATCATATGCAGTCCAATAGCGTAAGTATTATAAAGATACATATTTGACCAGAATATTAATATGTGCTTAAATTTCATTGAAATTCTGGAGTTTCCCCATGGGTGGGTACGTGGAATTCAGAGGGGCTTATCGGCCCTCTTTTTTTATGTAAGGAACTATGAAAAAGACAACGCAATACGACTACTCAGGACACAGTAAATTGGCCGGTCCGATCAGTAAGCTACCAAAGAAGACAGCTTACAAGGTCCGCTACCGCGGCATTTCAAGCCGTAAGGACACCATCTGGACCATCGTACTGGCCAGCGCCACGATACTTATCGAGCTCAGTTTCCTGACCTGGCTGCTATTGTCATTGACATTGCCGATGTGGGACGAGGACGTCACCATCGGTGCGGCTTTCGTGGGTCTGCTGATCTGTATTTTCATCATCGAAAGTTTCCGTATGATCAGCATCATCTCGTTCGCCTTCTCGGCGTTGATGGCCAAGAATCCGGTACCGGTCACTCCTGAGCGCAACAAACGTGTCGCCTTCACTACTACCATCGTACCTTCCAAAGAGCCGTTCGAGATGGTCGAGAAAACACTTCAGGCCATGCTCAAGGTCAAGTACCACGGCGGCGTGGACGTCTGGTTGTTAGACGAAGGTGACGATCCCAAGATCAAGGCCGCCTGCCAAGCCATGGGCGTGCACCACTTCAGCCGTAAGGGTGTCCCGGAGTGGAACATGCCGACCGGCAACCACAAAGCCAAGACCAAGCACGGCAACCATAATGCCTGGCTCCAAGCCCACGGCAAGGACTACGACTACGTCCTGTCGGTCGACTCCGACCACGTACCGCTGCCAAACTACGCCCAGCGCATGCTTGGCTACTTCCGCGATGCCGACGTAGCATACGTCGTCGGTCCCCAGGTCTATGCCAACCTCGATTCGGTCATCACCCGCGGCGCCGAATCACAGTCTTATGTCTTCCAGGCTACGATCCAACGGGCTGCCAATTCCTACGATGCCGCCATGTTCGTGGGCACCAACCACGCCTACCGCGTATCGACCATGATGGACATCGGCGGTTTCCAGGATTCCATCACCGAAGACCTGTTGACAGGCCTGACCGTCCACAGCACCCGCAACCCCAAGACCGGCCGCTTCTGGAAATCGGTCTACACGCCTGATGTGTTGGCAATCGGCGAGGGGCCTTCCAGCTGGACTGACTTCTTCAGCCAACAGCTGCGTTGGTCGCGCGGCGCCAATGAGGTCCTGATGACCCGTTTTGCCAAACTGTTCACTAAATTGCCGCTCAAGGCCCGTCTGCACTACGGACTGATCGTCTGGTGTTACCCGGCCGCCGCCCTGACGTGGAGCGTCGGTATCGCCGTCAGCATGCTGTACCTCTTCCTGGGCACTACCGGCGTCGGCCTACCCGACAAGATATGGCTGGCCCTATACGTCGACGTCCTGGCCGCCCAGTTAGTGCTATATGGCTGGCTGCGCCGCTACAACGTCAGCCCGCACGAAAGCCGCAACTCATTCGGTATCGCCGGCGTCATCTTTTCTATCTTCGCCGCACCAGTGTACGCCTACTCCCTGTACGCTACGCTGGCCCGCAAGAACAGCGCCTTCGTGGTAACACCGAAAGGTGAGACCGCGTCACGCGAACGATGGAGCGCTTTCCGCTACCACCTGATGTGGGCGGCTCTCGTCGTGTGGTTCCTGTATTACAGCTTCCTTATCGGCAACAACCACGCCAGCGTCAAGATCTGGTCCGCCATCGCCCTGACCGCCAGCCTGACGCCGGTCATCATGTGGCGCATCAGCATCTGGCCGCAGACACGCAGCGCCATCTACGAGTTCCTCACCCGTCCACGCACCATACATTTACCCCAATTCAACAACAGCATTCGAAAGGAATCTGACGCATGAGCCTTAAACGTAACGCCGTACGGCTGCTGACTTCACGGAAAGTATTTTATCCGATACTTATCCTGGCGGTGGTCGCGGCCAATGTCAACGCAGTCATAGAGCCGGCATATGCCCAGGCCGAATACATGCTGTCACGGCGCCAGTCTGTCGTCGAGCAATACGGCCGCTGGGACACCATGGAGTACAAGTCACCGGTCAACTCCATCCACGCTGCCCTGCTTAAGACCGGCAAGGTCCTGCTGATCGCCGGATCAGGCAACGACGTTAAGCAATTTGATGCCGGCACCTTCCGCACGGTCGTCTGGAACCCGGCTGACGGTTCGTTCAAGGAAATCCCCACACCGTGGGATGTCTTCTGCGCCGGACACGCCTTCCTGCCCGACGGCCGGCTTCTGATTGCCGGTGGCACCAAGAACTACGAGAACCTGGATATGACACCCCGTCTGAACTACGGCGGTCTCAAAGACTCATATGTCTTTGACCCTGACACCGAATCATACGAAAAGGTCGACAAGATGGAAGTCGCCCGCTGGTACCCTACGCTGGTAGGCCTGGATGACGGCAAGGTTCTGGCGGCAGCCGGCCTGGATGACCGCGGCCGCATGTCACAGGGCCAGACCGAGATTTACGACCCCGCCACCAAGCAGTGGACCTTGAGCCAGACGCTCAAGCACGTCTTCCCGACCTACCCATCGCTGACCCTGATGAACGACGGCCGCCTGTTCTACAGCGGTGGCAACCAGGGTTACGTACCGGGCGCAGCCAGCCTTGAGCCAGGCATCTGGAACCTCAAGAACAACAACTTCCAGAAAGTTAACGGCCTGCCGGACCCTATCCGTACCGACAACAGCGCCACCGTGCTATTGCCACCGGCCCAGGACCAGAAAGTCATGATCATGGGCGGTGCCCGTGCCGGTGACTCACCCGAGACCGAAACCACTAACCGTACGGCCATCATCGACCTGGACAGTTCCGACAACCCTTCGTATGTCCAGGGGCCTAACCTGAAAAACGCCACCCGCTACCCAAGTGCCGTCATCCTGCCTGACGACACCGTCTTCCAGACCGGCGGTTCCCGTGGCTACCGTGGCGCCGGCGGCGACCTGCACTCCGCCCAGATATATAACCCGGCTACCAACAGCTTCACCGACGCCGCATCACCACTGGTCGGCCGTAAC
Source organism: Candidatus Saccharimonadia bacterium (assembly GCA_023268595.1). Lineage (GTDB taxonomy): Bacteria > Patescibacteriota > Saccharimonadia > Saccharimonadales > UBA4665 > JALQUD01. Next base: position 3,449 of record JALQUD010000041.1, on the reverse strand, counting down.
TACCATTCGGAAGCCATCCTGCTGCCTGACGGCCGGGTAGCCACCTTCGGTTCCGACCCGCTGTTCGGTAAGTTCGAGATGCGCATCGAAATCTACTCACCGAGCTATCTGTTCCGCGGTGAACGGCCGGTCATCAGTAGCGGCGACACCGAACTGGTGCGCGGCACCAAAGCCGGCTTCAGCCTGCCAGCCGGCACCAATGTCAAGAACGTCAAGCTGGTCCGCCCAAGCTCGGTTACCCATGTGACCGACGTCGAGCAACGCTCCGTCGATCTGACCTATGACCGTACCGCCAGCGGCGTCGATGTTGACATTCCAGCCAACAACGGCCTGCTGCCAACCGGCTGGTACATGGCTTATGTCACGAACGACAAGAACATCCCTTCGGTCGCACACTGGGTACACGTCCAATAAACACCAGATGCCTAAGCGGCCGACAGCCTATATGAAAGACCGCCGTCCAGTAATCGGACGGCGGTCTTTGGCGTTATGGGAGTTTGCCCGACGTAGGCGTGCTGCCGACTACTGGTTGACCGTTATCTCGAGCTTGGCGTTGTCGCGGATGTGGTCATGCATCGGGAAGCTACCGGTTTTGACGGCGTCAAACGTAAAGTACTCACCCTGACGAAGCATCTGACCGTCGAAGCCGGGGTATCCCAGATGGCTATCACGGGTACCGAGCATCAGGTCGTATGACTCGGCGCCATTGTTAGAGATGACGATACGGTCACAGCGGTTAACGCTGATGTCGGCCGGTGAGAAAGCATCGGACTTAAGCGACACCTGATACTCGCGGCCCACTTGGGCACAGGTGCCATCAGCGGTCTTGCCGTTGCTGGCGACAGCCTGCCAGATACCAAAACCAATCAGACCAGCGCAGATTGCCAAAAAGCCATATTCGAACGGTTTAAGGCGACGTTGCTCTGCCTGGGCTGCCGCAGCCGGAGCTTTGGCTGATTTTTTAGTTGGATTCTTAGTCTTCTTGTTCGTGCTCATGGTCGTTCCTTATCTGATTTATGCATGACGTTTAAAGCTCGGGCTCCGCCGGCTGCAACCGCTGTGGCCAGCGCTGCACCAGACCGAGTGCATACTCCGGCCACCACTGGCCGGCCTTCGGTCCGTCGAAGCACTTGCGCTTGTCTGGGTCCTGACCGTCGGACTCACCAGGAGTCTTGATGTACAGGTATGCATCGACCGATGGTTCACCGGTCTTAGTGGTCGGGTAATGACCCAATGCCCTGCCCGGTGGGTTACACCAGCCATGGTCGGGAAACTTGCGGTTGACATACACGCCGTTGCCGTTCCGGGAGGTGTCGATGACGAAATGGCTGTCATCTGCCAATCGCGACAACTCACGACCGTATTCGACCGTTTCGTCAGTAGGTCGAAAATTGGAAACATTGAGGCTAAAACCACTCGTCTGGCCGATACCGGCACGCTCGAGGGCTTCGGCCAACGCCGGCTTGTCTTTGACCCAGCCACTGTGACCGGCGTCAATGTATACGTCCGCATGCTTAAGCCCGCCCAACCTTTGGCTGGCATAGCTTAGCGAGCGGTACTGATCTTGACGGCCATCGGCATCCAGGCATTCTCCGGATTTTCGGGCGACCAGATTAGCGACCGCGTCAGGCTCGAGTATGACTACCACGCGGTCATCGCCGATCATATCAGCCATCTTGTCGATGAAACGACGGTACTCGGTGACGTTTTTGGCACCTCCGGCCGAATACAAGCCGCAATCCCGGTCCTGAATGTCGTACGCCACCAGCACAGGGACAGTGCCGGCCTCATTGGACTTCCTGAGAGCTGCCATCAACTTGTCATCCAGACTACCCTCGGATGTCAGCCAGATAGCCATCGGCTGCTCAGCTAGTGCGCGCATCGCCGTAGCGTCAGCCTGGCGTGTCGCCTGCCATTGCTCAGCTTGCTGAGCGGCATCAGACTCCGGGTCAACGTAGAGCCGGGCATCGTGTAACGGATTCGTCTGTCGGTCGGCGTTTGTCGCAGTATCACCATCAATGAGCATCAGTGGCAATGCCACGGCAAGGGCCGCGACACTAACGGTCGCGCCCACGATCAACGCACCACGCCTCGTCTTTAGGGAGCGTATGCACTTGCTTACTACCGTTTGCTTCTGATTGCTCAAGCCGGGTCACACCATACTTAATATTTAAATCAATTATATAATTAAATGATTTAAAATGCAATATTGTGTTACTAGTGCTTGAGACGTGTCGGCTGTCGGCGTATAAGAACCTTCAGAGCCTCATACCAACGTCGCCAACGGCTCTGTTTCGGCTCGTCATCCTCTTCATCGATTGGTATGCCTCGGAAAACTGCCAAGTATACCTTGACGGTGGTCACGATCAGGATCATCAGTACCGGACCAAGCACCAGACCCCAGAACCCGAACATACTGATACCGGCGAACACGGCAAGCAGCATCAAGGCCGAATCGAGCCGTGCCTGCTTAGGCACCAGAATCGGGCGCAGGATGTTATCGATGTTGCTGACACCGAGTAGATGCCAGGCAATCACCAAAATGCCGCCACCGATATTACCGAAAAGCATCATGATAATACCGATCGGTATGGTCAGCACGCCACTACCCAGCGGTATCAGCGACAGAACGCTCAAGACGATAACGAAGACGAAGAATGCCTCCTGCACACCACCTAGATAAATTGAAATCGCACCGGTCACACCCTGTATGACGGCTATGATGAACTGGCCATTGACCGTCCCTTTGACCATGGCACCGCTTTTCTTAAGGTACATCTCGGTAACTTCGGGCCCGAGCGGATTGAGCTCATAAAGCAGGTCGACTACCTTGCGGCGGTTGATCAGCATGGACAGGAACACGTAGATGAATATGATGGCAGCCGTCAGCGCACCGAACAAGCCGCTGGCATAGACCCCAAGGGCCCCGAGGAGCCACTGGCCGGCTGCCTCGGCGCCGGATGAAAGCCGGCTGACGACTTCGCCCGTCGTCAACTGGTAGTTCACGAAAGGAATGCCCCTGAGCACATCGTTGACACTGTTAAGTGTTTGCTGACCGATGGAACCAAGGTCAGCCCGCTGGAACCAGTTGATAGCGGAACTGACCGACCCGGTCACCTGCGCCGCGGCTATCGCCAGAGCTAACGTCAATGGGATGACGATGACCAGGATGGCCGTCAGCAAGGTGAAGGTCGCCGACAAGCCTTTGTTCATACGGCGATGCAGCCAATCATAGACCGGGCCGAAAATGAAGGCGCCGATAGCCGCCACGGCGATAAGTATCAGATAGTCCTTGAGGAAGAATGCCCCGAACAATAGGGCTGCGGCGGTCGCGATAGCAATGGCACGCCTCTGGGTGGTGTTGACCGAATTAAAACGTTTCATATGTCTGCATCCTACCGTAACAGCGGCGTTTTACCTAGTAAGAACTTCACACCACGTATGATATT
>JALQUD010000040.1 GCA_023268595.1 Candidatus Saccharimonadia bacterium | reverse complement strand
CGATGAGCGTGATGCCGGCCTGAAGCCATGAAAGGCTCCTGTTGGTGCCCAAGGTGTCGGACATGTCGGACATTTCTCCTCATTTCTTCGGGGGTATGTCGGGGACTCTGAACGCGAAGTGGCGTTAAGCGGTGATGCTGCAAGTGGTATGCGGAAATAAGCTCAGGCATAGCCTGACTATCGTGAATGATCGATTCAAGTTCGGCTTATAGTCAAACGAATCTTATATATTATAACACAAAACTAAAATAAAAGCTATATCTAAAGGTGTGAATTGGAGGGCTGCCGGCGCGGCGTGCTGGGTGTCGTGGTCGCGACTCCTGTAAATAGCACACCGCACCGGCAACGCCTCTCTTACGTCACATGTTCAGTCTTTCTTCCGGCGGCCGACGCACGTATCAGTCGGTGTGCGGCAGGTTGTAGTCATTGTCGGCGGGATGTTCGTGTCCGGCGTTGGCGCAGGCGCGGATGACGGACGTGTCCGTGTCGCCGCTGATGGGCTTGCCCTTCTTGCCGTGGAAGATGGCGTCAGCCTCCCGTGCGGACGGTCGGTCGAAGTTCTTGTTGGACATGTCGGATTTCCTTTCGCAGATGAAGAACGGATTGGTCGTTCTGTGCTCAGCGATGGCCAGCGCTAAACTGGTTGCTGATAGTGCGGCTTGGACAATCCTGCTGGACGTCTGGATGATAATAACACGCAAGCGTCACCAATGTCATATTTTGTCAATAAAATGTTGACATAAGCTCCAGTGTAATAAAAACTCCGTCAGCCCCGATGGTACGGATGCCCGGCCGAAATGCTGCTGGCCCGGTATAGGGCTTCGGCGGTGACGACCATTGCCAGGTCGTGGGGCATGGTCAGTCTGGACAGACTCCAACGGCTGTCGGCTGCACGGCGTACGTCTTGCGGTAGTCCGTCAGGCCCACCGATCATAAAGCAGACTTCCCTGCCACCCATGGCCCGCTTCTCCAGGAACGCTGCCAGTTGTTCACTAGTATGCTGTTCACCGGTGATTTCCATAGCTACCAGGTAGGCATTGCCGGCCGTAGTCATCAGCTGTTTGGCGTCATCGGCGTATTTGTCTGCCAGATGACTGGTCCGTACCTGATGGAACCGTCCAAGCCGCTTGATGTACTCCTCCCACCCCTGTTTGGCGTAGGCTAGCTTCGGTGCGCCTATGGTGACGATATGTAGCTTCATATGCGCCCAGTATACCAGCTTTACGTCGAAATATTGAAACATAAGCTTAAATATGTTATAATAGTAAATGGTCCTGGATAGGCTATACGTGAATGATCACAACATCCATGGAACCGCACGTTAATGTCTGGAATCGCTCCCCTCTGAACCGAAAGGAAGTGCCCCGATGGGTGCTGCTCCCCACGCCAACAATCGCACGGCTAACCGCTGCCTGATGGCGTTTGCCGTCGGCGCCGTGACCGCGTTGATCTGGATCCTGTCCGTCGGCGCTATCGGTAGTTTGGCGAACGGCCCGGAAGCTGCTCAGAACCCGCCGGCGGCCATCGTCAACGGTACTCAGAACGGCTACGAGTGCCACGCTGACCGTCGTGATCCGGTGACGCAGTCTGCGCAGAAGAACTTCTTCTGGCGCAACTCCTTCAGTAAGAGCTCGGCCAACGAGTACGTGTCACAGCCCCGTACGGTCATTTACGACGACTCGTTCGTCTCCATGTCCGTTATCTACGACGCTGACACGTGCAGCTTCACCGTCAGTCACGAGTACCTTGTCCCGACCGATGAGCTGCGCAACACGCCCGCGAGCAAGATGCCCGAGCTGGTCTACCTGCTCAAAGGCCGACCGCTCAAGCTGGATCTCCGGACCGGCTCCTGCGACACTGTGTTGCCGCCGCAGCCTGCCATCGGACGCTACGGCCTGGACCTGCTGCTGGTGCCCGACTGCCTGTTCGGAACTTGAGCCGTTCCGGTTCGGGTGATGTGATTCCATGACCGCCAAGGCGGGCCGCAGGGTTGACTGGTGATGATGATCGCGTGACGCGACCACCCTCTACCATGACTTCCCTGCTGCCCGCCTTCTTACTTTTTATTACTAAAGCGTCAGATAGACGACGGCTATTGCGGTTTGGTGGTTGCGCCTGCTGGCGTCGGAGCCGGGGCCGGACCAGTGTACTTGACCGCATTCGGGTCACCGACCACGGTGACCCAGGTCTGTCCTGGATCCAGCTTGACAGGCTTGCTGTCCTTATCCAGGAACTGGTAGGTTCCGTTGCCCTCACGCTTCCAGGTGGCTTCCGTGTAGGTACCGTCTTGGAAGATCTTTGCCGTACCGGTACCGGTGGTGACGTATGAGGAGTGGTATCCGTCGGACATCAGGCTGTATGGTGTCGCCAGACCGATCACGACCTTCGGAGCCAGCTGGGCGCCACTGTCGGCGTCGGTGTGCGGTGCGCCGCCCATGACGCGCTTGTAGCTGTTGCTAGCGGCGTCGTAGTCGTAGTGCACGTTATAGGTCGGTCCGGAGATAGCGATATCGATGGCCGTGGCCGTCGGTGCCTTGGCAGCGGCCTCCTTCTTGCGTGGCCAGGCGTCGAACTTGCTGCTGTCGTATTTCTTGGAGGCAGTCAGTTCACGCAGTTTCTGGGCGCTGGTATAGACGTTATGTGGAGCTTCGCGTTGGCTGATACGGTGGTAGGTACCGGCATTGAAGAACTGGTCCAGATCGCGTACGCCGTCGGCCTTGATCTTGTTCAGTGCGTCCGGGCTGCCCCCGACATGGGCATAGGCGGCATCATAGCTGTGTGCCCAGTCGACGTAATATGGCCGCGCGGAGCGGACAGGACCGATGTTGCCAGGTGCGGCTTCCTGGTACAGCGTCAGGAAGCGGGTGATGCCGTATTCGGCGATAGCTTCGTAGACCACGCCAGCGTCTTTCAGGCCGGATTGCGGCCGGGCGAAGGTGCTGTTCTCTATCATCGTACCGATGACCGGCCGTTTGGTGTCCTCTTCCGACGTTTCCAGACCGGTGAGCGGCGAAGTGGGTTTGGCGACTTCGACCGGCTTCTTAGCTTTCTGGACGCTGCTGACGGTCTCGACCTCTGACGGCCGGGTCAGTAAAAAAGACGTTACGCCGACGGCTAGGACCAGGACGACTCCACCGGTGATGAGCCATTGTTTGCGGCTCATGCCCTTGATGCGGGCTGCCAGTGCGGCGAACGGGTTGCGCCGTGGCGGCTTGCCATCGCTGCCGCCGTTCGCGTCCGATCCATCGCCAGGAGCGTCGTCGTCCGATCCGCCACCCGGTCCGAATTGGACTTCGTCATCGTCCGGATAATAGTCATCGCTGCCGCTGATATCACGGCTGCTGCTGGTGTCCATCAGCGGATTGTTCTGCCAGTCGGGATCGTTGGCGGCTATGGCGATGGACTCGGGGCGCTCGCTAGTATCGAAAGTATAGCGTTGTTCGGCTTCGATTTCCCGGGCGGGCCGGTATTTGTCGAGGTTGATGCGGCCGCTGGGCTGCTGGGGAGTTGTGCCGCGGAGATCGGTGAAGTGCGGGCTGCGCTTGGCGGCGCCTCCGCCGGTCTGCGGAGTAGTACCGTTGTCTTCTTTCATACGACCATTGTATCAGACGCTTATGCTTGCAACGGGTATGAAAGCTATCTTTGAACAAATTTATTACAACGCTGCAAGTTGGTTGTCTATGCGTTGCAGGCTGCGGTCCTTACCAAGCAGATGCATCGTCTCTGCCAAACCAGGGCTGGCCGGACTTTGGGTGGTGGCGATGCGTATCAGGCTGAAGAGTACTGCCGGTTTCTGGCCGGTGGCTTCCAACAAGCCGTTCAGGCGTTGCGTCAGGTCGTCGATGCTGAAGTCGCTTTCGGCCAAGCTGTCCCTGCTCCGTTGCAACAGCTCTTTGATTTCCGTCGGTTCCAGCTTCTTGAGCTGCTTGTGGCCGCTGATGAGCTCCGGGTCGACCGGCAGGTCTTCAAAGAAGAACATCGTCAGTTCCGGCAGTTCGGCCAGGTACTTGAGGCGTTCCTGCACCAGCTCCAAGACGTGCATCCGGTATTCGACGCTGGCGTCGGCAGCGGCTTCGGGCCAGTACGATCCGGCCTGCGGGGCGGCATTCGGCTCGACGGCCATGCCGGTGTTGATGGTTTTGGCGTACAGGTCTTCCAGCGGCAGTTCACGGACGTAGCTGCCATTCATCCAGAGTAGTCGGCGCTCATCAAAGCGGGCGCCGCTCTTTTGTATGCGGTCCAGGCTGAACTTGGCTATCAGTTCGTCGCGACTGAAAATTTCCTGCTCGGTACCGTCGTTCCAGCCCATGGAAGCTATGAAGTTGACGAGTGCTTCCGGTAAGTAGCCCTCACGGATATAGTCCAGGACGTCTTTGGCGCCGTCACGCTTGCTGAGCTTCTTGTTGCCCTCGCCTGCCAGGATGTGTGGCATGGTGGCAAGCACCGGCGGCTCAAGGCCGAGTGCTTCGTACAGGTTAAGGTAATTCGGTACGCTGGATATGAATTCCTGGCCGCGGATGACATGGCTGATCTTCATGTCGGCATCGTCGCAGATGTGCGCGAAGTTGTACGTCGGGTAGCCATCGGATTTGATAAGGATGAAGTCATCGACGACTTCCGGGCCGGTACTGAGCTTGCCCATGACGGCGTCGGTCCAGCTGTATGCTTTTGGCTCGGATTTGAAGCGGAGTGGCTTGCTGCCGTCCCATGCGGGTGGGTTCTCCGGACGGTGGTCGCGGAACAGGAAGGGACGCTTTTCCTTCTGTGCTTGCTCACGGAAGGCCTGCAGCTCTTCCGGCGAATACGGATCGGCATAAGCGCGGCCGGCATCTATTAATTGGCGGGCCCATTCCTGATAGCGCTCCAAACGGTCGCTTTGCCGGTACGGGCCGCATGGTCCGCCGATGTCCGGACCTTCGTCGTAGTCCAGGCCGAGGGCACGCAGCGAATCCATCAGGTGCTGGTCGGCACCCTGCATCTCACGCTTCTGATCGGTGTCTTCTATGCGTAGGATGAATTGGCCACCTTGCTGTCGGGCCAGTAGCCAGGCAAACAAGGCGGTGCGGATGCCTCCGACATGAAGCAGTCCGGTGGGGCTGGGGGCAAAACGGGTTCGTACGGATGAGATATTCGAGTCAGACATAGTTGTTAGTATGCCACAAACAGGGGTGGCGGTCTACGGCCCGGCTAGATGAAGTGTCCGGCGCGTTTCGCTTCACGAACATAAACGGCGGCGTCCAGAGTTATTGGTGCACCTGGGTGCAAGCCGTCAGTAGTCGAGATCTGCAATACTTGCTCGCCGACGTTATGGGCTTTGGTCATGCGGTTATTGCCATAGTTGAACGTCACGTTATAAGGTCCGTTGCCTGTGATTCCTGATACGACACCTATGGTTTCCACATTGGCCGTGCCGACGCCGACCGCTAGCAGCATGCCGTATGACGGAGCGCGATCGAGGTTGATGGATGCCGCCGAGGCGGCCGTATCCGAATGGACGGTTGCGGTGAACTGTGGGCTGGGAATCTTCCAGCGCGTTGAGTAATCGGCCGGCGTGGACGGTCCGACCCATGCGGGTGTAGCATCTATGGTATGGTCCGGGAATCCGGCGGAACCTCGGCCAGCGCTCGTCCATGTGTTCAGCTCGTATCGCGCATCGGTTACGGGAGTCATGTCCGGGTAGCTGCTGAACGCGGTGTTATTACTTGTCGTCGGCAGCACTTTCGGAGTCAGCATGGTCTGCGTCAGCGGTAATGGCCCAGTGTACAGTGTGCGCAGGAATGCCCACCATGCCGTTTGGTAGCTCTGCCACAGGCTTAGATTCGTGGTGGCGTTATTGACACCCATCTGGCTCAGCAATCCGGTGCAGCAGGCTGCATTACCGGCATTGAACGCCGAAGCGCTGTCAATCAGCTCCGCTTTGCGCCGATAAGCGCCTACTCCGCGGCCAGTCTGTTCCGATGCCCTGGTCGACGGTACGCAGAAATTCGCGAATGGCAGGCAAGGCAGTGTGCCGTTATCGGTATCGGACACCCCTTTCGCCAGCCATGACAATCCGCGCGTGCCATAGCCTATGCTGTCACCATGCATGGATACGACGGCCCGTCCGTCCCAACCGCTACCATTCGCTCCGCCGCGGGCTAATGCCAAAGACGGACCGTAGCCTGCCGCTCCGGTTCCATACGAATTGGCAGTGGGATTGTAACTACCGGCAAGGAAAGCAGCGTTCGTAACGGATGATGATGTGTAAAATGTTCCGCCACGCGGCTGCTCTGGAAATGTTTCCGGAGCATCGAATGACCGGTATGCGCCGGGACTGGTCTCACCTGCGTTGATGGTCCGTACCGTCCGGATGATCGGTCGGGCTGCGCTGACAGGGCTTGGCAGTGTCAGCGTATCGCACCATGCGTTACTGCCGCCGGTGATCACGACGGTAGTGCTTCCTGACCATGTCAATGACGTCCAAGTCGCTCCGGAGTCGAAGCTGACCGACGCCGATACCGTGATGCTGTTCGGCCCATCATTCTCAGGAGTGTCCGGTGCGGTCACGGGAGCGGCCAACGTCCACCAGTTCGAAAACGCCCACTTGAACTCGGAACAAGGATAATCCGGCGTCAGTCCGAATACCCACGATTGAGAGTTGACGAAAGTAGCGTGCGAAGCGTCGGCTACATGCGACTGGAGTGGCGGATTGATTCCATGTGAGGCATACATCCAGCGTTGCGGGTATGTGGTCGCAGGATCAGTTGGTTGTACCGGCTGGCTGCTGGCACCGACCAAGTCTATGATCCGGCCTTGGTACATGCCGATTCGATGGATATCGGCCATGTCGCTACCAGCTCGTCACGATTATCACGCCCGAACCACCGTTACCGCCTGCACCGGAAGCGAAGCCGTTCAAGCTGGCGGCACCGCCGCCTCCGCCACCACCGAATGCCCCGCCGTTGCCACCGGAGCCGCCGGCTGCTGTCAACGATGCGCCACCACCGCCACCGCCGCCGGCACCGACGGCCGCAGTTGCAACCGGGGATGTGCCATTGCCGCCGTTGCCACCGGCCGTGCCGGCAGTACCGCCCATGAACGTTACGAGTACCGAAACCGAGCCACCGGCGGCGCCGTCGTTAGCCGTATTAGCGCTTGAGATGCCACCGCCCGAAGCTCCGCCACCGGCGCCCGAGTTACCGTTACTACCGGCATTGCCGGCCCCACCTGTCGAGCTGCTGTTAGCCCCATTGCCGCCACTGGAAGTGCCGACAGCTCCGGTTGCCACCGTCGATGCGCCGACGATACCAGCACCTCCGGCCGCACCACCATTAGCCTTCAGGCGCAGGTTGGTGCTACCGCCGTTACTGAAAATGCTGGCTCCGCCAGCCGTAGCGTTCGTACCGTTGGTATCGTCGGTCGTGGTTGCCGTACCGCCGGAACCGCCGGTCCCGACCGTTACCGGCTCAGTTGCTCCGAACAATGCCGCCGGGAAGGTCTGCATAGTCCAGGCCCCTCCAGCGCCACCACCACCGCCTCCGCGTATCGTGCCCGTCGCACCTCGCCGGCCTGAGCCGCCACCACCGCCCGCACCAACGCACACCACACTGACCGTGGTCGCGCCGGCAGGTTTGGTCCAGGTACCATTACCTGCGGCAGAAAACACTTGGATGTTAACCGCCGAACCGGCACTTACCGCTACGTTGCCGGCATTGTCCGGAGCTGTTCCGTTGACAGTCCTGACGTAGCGTCCGTCCAGCATCGTGAGCGGCTTGTTGCCGCCGACTACCCACCATGAACCGTTGGCGTCGGCCCGGTACGCCATGACCTCGCCACGGGCTATAAGGGTGTGGGTAGTGCCTGCCGTACCGGCGATGTTGCCCGTCACCACCACGTTGTTGGCCGAGCTGTCGTGCTTACGGACGCTGAGCATTGTTCCAACCGGCTGGCCTGTCGGTAATGACATAGTTATGATGCCTGCCGAGGCGTCAATCACGTTCTGTATGCCTACTGTCAGCACGCCTGATACGTTGACCACATTAACCGATGGAACATCATAAACCGGCGTCGAGACTATGTTGACTGCGCCGCCTGCGGGCGCAACGCCATCGACCGTCACGTTGGTAATGGTAGGTTTTTGTGACAGGTCGGCGTAGGAGCCGCTCGTGGCGACCGCCGCTAGCGTGGCAGAGTCAGCCTTGGCATCCAGGGCGGTTTGGGTGGCGGATGAAACCGGCTTGTCGGCATCGCTTGTATTGTCGACATTGCCTAAGCCTACTTTGTTTTTCGAGACTGACCCATCCTTAATACTGCCGTCGGTATCATGGGCCTGTTGAAGAAAGTCATTAAGGATGCTGCCCCATGTTCCGTCATCCTGACCGGGGCGTGGAAGTCTTGCCATACGTAAGCATAAGTATGACCTATGAGTATTTTACGTGCAAGGTCTTCGGTCTACTACTTACCGAAGATATCACCGATCGAGCCAAAAGATTCGGTCGCGTCGCCTTGCACGCCATCGATCAGCTGGTCGTCGAGCTGACCCGGAATAGCCTCTTGGATACCATCGGCCGCGCCATTGAGGCCGTCCTGACCTTGGCTCAGTACATCGCCTGCCTGGCTCTGTAGCGGCTCGGCCCCGTTTGCGACCGATTCTCCTACGTTGTTGGCGATATCGCCGGTCGCATTGCTGATGATGTCAGTCAATCCGTCAAACAATCCCATGCTTCCTCCTTGCTTGGTTAAGGTACTGACATGTAATCAGACCAAGCTGAAGACGGGCGTAATTGATTAAGAAAGATTAACTTATTCCTAGTGGAAGGACCGATCACATGGATG
>JALQUD010000003.1 GCA_023268595.1 Candidatus Saccharimonadia bacterium | reverse complement strand
GCTCAGACTCCCAAGCTATCGATGTCGGTTTCGTATTCGTAACTGATAAGGCCGTCGCCGTCCTGCTGCCAGGCATGCACCACGTCATCGACGATCTGCCAGGCCGCCAGCACCTCGTCACTGCTGGCAAACAGCGTCTGGTCGCCGCGGATGGCATCCAGTAGCACACGCTCATAGGCGTCGGGCTGGCTGCCGAAGTTGCCTTCATAGCCAAAGTTCATGACTACCGGCTGTAGCTCGTGGTCAAAGCCCGGCTTCTTGGCAAGCAGGTTGAGTGCGATACCTTCGTTTGGTTGGATGCGGAATTGCAGCTGGTTGCTGTTGGGCAGGTCGGGTTCTTCGGCGTCGCGGTCGGTGAACGTGAAAGTCACGGTGGTGAACTTGCTGGCCATGGCTTTACCGGTACGGATGCGTACCGGTACGTTCTGCCAGCGCGGTGTGTCGATGTATGTCTCAATCTGGGCGTAGGTCTCGACGTGCGAGTCCGGATTGCCGACTTCCTGCTTGTAGCCTTCGTACTGGCCACGCCTTGTCTGTTGGCTGACCTTGTCGGCACTGATCGGCCTGATGGAACGTAGCAGTTGCAATTTGGCCGCATGCACGGCGTCACTGTCAAAACGTTCCGGCTGGTCCATCGTAGCCACGGCCAGTAGCTGTAGCAGGTGGTTCTGGATGAAGTCACGCAAGGCGCCCTGTTGCTCGTAGAAGTTGCCTCGCCCTTCCACACCGATCTTTTCGCTGGCCACGATGTCGATGCTGGCCACATGGCGGTTGTTCCAGATCGTCTCGAACAGCGGGTTCTCAAACCGGAAGGTACTGATATTCTGGGCGGTTTCCTTGGCGAGGTAATGGTCGATGCGGAACAGCTGGTGTTCGCCAAAGCCCTGGGCGGTGATCTCGATCAGCTTGCGGGCTGAGGCCAGGTCGTCACCGAAAGGCTTCTCAATCAGTAGCCGTGACTGGCCTTTGCCGTGTTGGCAGCCGCCGTTAAGCGGTGAATTGCCCATGTGGCCGATGACGTTCGTGTAAGCCGATGGCGGAATCGACAGGTAGTACAACCGGTTCATGCAGACGCCCTGGGCCTCTTCGATGCGGTTGAGCTCCTTATGCAGCGCATCGTAACCACCTGGGTCGTCCATATCCAACTGGAAGCCATGAGCCCGCTCACGCATCTGGTCGATGACCGCCGAATCAAGCTCCTTACCAGCCCGCTCCACGCTGGCCCGTAGCTCATCAAAGACGATTTCGGTGTCGATCGGCCGGCGGCTGACACCGACCAGCTCGGTTTGCGGATGGATCAGCCCTTCCTTGAACAGGGTGTACAACGAGGGCAGTAAGTATCGCTTGGCCAGGTCGCCGGTTATGCCGAAGATCACGATGATGGTCGGTTCGGGTGCGGACAGGTCGGTGGCGGCGTATTCGTAATCTTCGTCAATCATACAATCAGTATACCTTGTATAGCGTTTCTAAGGGTATAGCGTTCTGGGGGCCATGCCTACTTATTAAGCTCGTGGCCGCCAAACTTGTTGCGCTGGGCTGCCAGTACTTTTGTGGCAAAGTTGCGGCCGCTGCCATCGGCTTGCTGGCTGGCTATGCGGACGTCCATGGCGGCCTGGATGGCCGGCATCGGTATGCCTTTTTCCTTGGCGACTTCCAGCGTCCAGCGGGCTTCGCCGTTCTCGGCTACGAAACCGTCGATGCCCTCGAGCGTCGGGTTCTCACGCATGGCGTCGCGCGTCAGCTCATTAAGCCAGCTGGTGATGACGCTGCTGTGCTGCCAGACTTCCCCGGCCAGCGCCAGGTCGGTTTCCGGGTAGGCGCCTTCCCGTAGCATGCGGTAACCTTCGGCCAGGCTCTGCATCATGCCATATTCGATGGCGTTATGGACCATCTTGACGTAGTGGCCGTTACCATGGCTGCCAAAAAGCGCGTGGGCGCCACTCGGTGCTGCCAGCGTGTCCAGGACCGGCACCATGGCATCGTAACCCTCTTTGTTGCCACCAGCCATCATACAGAAGCCGCGTTCAAAGCCCCATACGCCACCGCTGGTACCGATGTCCAGGAAATTGACGTTGTTGGGGTGGGCGGCGATCAGCTCGGCGTGTTCGCGTGTCTTACGGAAGTCCGAGTTGCCGCCGTCTATCAGCACGCTGTTCGGTGGTACGATGTCCAGCCATTCTTTGATTTCCAGCTCGGTGACGTCTGCCGGCAGCATGATCCAGATGACCACCTGATCGTCGCCGAAGGCGTCGAGTACGTCCTGCTTGGTTGGTGCACCGACGGCACCGAAGCCGACGGCGTGGTCAATCTTGTCGGTGCTGCGGTTGTGGGCGATGACCTGGTGTCCGGATGCCGGGTCGGCCAGTTTCTGGGCGATCTGCATGCCCATACGTCCGAGTCCTTGGATTGCGATTTTCATGGTAGTTCCCTCCTGTGATTGCGTATTGGTTCTGTGATGGCGTGGTCGCGTCAAATATCGGCATGTACCGGTGCGTCGGTGAAAAGATAAGCTTCATCCAGCCGCTTGAGCAGCTGCGACGGCTGGTCCTCTATCGCTATGTCCTGGGACACCAGCCGCTCAATAGCCTGGTGCTTGGTGTCGCCGAACGCGCAGGCGTACGCCACGTCAAGCAGTTGCCAGGCCTTCGGTGTCATGGTCACGCGCATGAAGGCGCCGCCGTCGTATCCTGTCACCAACGGGTCGCCGTCGCCATCCATGCGGCTGGCTTCGGTACCGGGCAGGATGCCGGCGATGTGACCGTCGCCACCGATGCCAAAGTGGGCGATGACGATGTCGGCCTCCCCGGTGGCGCGTAGTAGCTCTTGTGCGTACACGTTGCAGGTGTCTTCCATGGTGAGTTCCGGCTGCAGCGTGCGGATGACGCTGGCCTGGTGCGGCTGGAAACCGGCGTCGTCCAGCTGGGTCCAATTGGAGTCGGCGTGGCCTGGTACGCCAAAGCGTTCATCGGTCAGCATGATGGTCAGGTCATTCGTCAACGACGGGTCGACCAGGTCCATGGCTTTGACGATCAACGGGATGTTGGATCCGCCACACACCAGCCAGGTGACCCGTTTGCCATCGGTCAGTTCGCGGTTGATACGTTGGCCGACGGTTTCGTATATCCGCGCGTCGTCGTCCGGGTTGATTCGGATCGTCTGCATGTGCTGTCTCCCCTCACTTGTCCTTATCAGGATATTGTAGCACCGCGTGGTGCTGCGGTGGACGGTTTAGTTGCCGTTACCGCCGGTAGAGGCCGGTGCTTTCTGGTCCGAGCCGAGCACGATGATGAAATCGGCGTCGTAACCGGTGTCGTTGGTGGTGGAGACCGTGCTGTTCTTGAAGATTGATTGCAGCTTGGACTTGGTAGCCGGTTTCTTGCCCTGTGACGTGTCGATGATCTTGGTGGCGCCTGGTTGCGGTTCGGAGTCTCCGACCGCCTGGACGTCAAAACCTTTGGATGTCAGGACATTACTGTATTTGCCCGCCAGTCCGGTGATGTCGCCACCGTTCAGTACCACGATGCTGGCCGATTCCTGTACCGAACTGTCGTTGGACATGGCCTTCTTGATGTATAGCTGTATGTCGCTGAAGTCGTCCAGGCCGGCAGCCGGAATCAGCGCCGAAGCGCCATCGCTGCTGGTGTAGCTGGCCAGCAGGTTCTTGCCATTGGCGTCGTTCAGGCTCAGGGATTGGATGTTGTTGCTGTTAATCAGCTTGCCGAGGTCGTACAGGCGGCGGATCTCACCCGGCTGCAGATCGGTCTTAGTATTCTTGCCGATGGTATCCAACAGTTCGCTCAGTTTGACCGGGTTGGCCAAGGTACTGCTGCTGGCGATCTTTTCCTTGAGCGCCAACAAAAGCATGCGCTGGTTCTGGGTGCGGGTGAAGTCACTCTTCTCGTATCCGTAAGCTATGCGGCCGTCCCTGGTGGGGTCACCACGGGCGCGGGCCAGGTTCAGCGCGGTCTGTCCATCCAGTGTCTGTACGCCGTTTGGCAGCTTGAGCGGACCCTGGTCGGCTTTGCTGATGTTGGGGTCATACAAGCCGCGCTTGTCAGAGCTCTGGATATTGACGCTCACCCCGCCGACGGCGTTGACGGCGTCGCGCAGGGCTGAATAGTTGATCTTGGCGTAATAATGGACCGGGATTTCCAAGTTCTCTGCCACGGTCTGCTCCAATAGGCCCATGCCGCCATCCGGATAGCCTGGTTGGGTATAGCCATCATTGTCGCCGTAGGCATTGGCGGCATTTATCTTGCTGTGGCCATACGATGGTATGTCGACCCATAGGTCGCGCGGGATACTGAGCATGAAGGCCTTGTTGTCCTTGGTGCCGATGCTGATGAGCATGATGGAGTCGGTCAGGTTGGCGCCGTCGTGTCCGGCGTCGTCGGTGGAAACGCCGGCCAGCAGGATATTGGTCCGGCCCTGGTCTTCGCCTTTCAGTTTGCTGGCGTTCAGGAAGCCCAGGATGTTGCCGTCGCCAAAGACGCGCTGGCTGTTCTGAAATATCTTCCAGCCAAGCCAACCTGAACCAACTAATAATAGCGCTAAGGCTACGAAGCTGGCGCGCTTCATGACCTTGCGGATTTTGGCACGCCGTGACAGCGGCTGCTGGCCCTTGCCGGGTTTCTGGCCACGACGACGGCGTCCGGTGGACGGCCGGCGGGGTTGTGAACCGCTATCGTCCGGGAAGGCGTTGTTGCCTGCTCCGAAATCGCCGGCCATGCCGCGGCGCGGCGCGTTCTGGTTCAGCGGGTTGTTGTTAGCTGAAACACCACTGCGCCCGGTGCTGCTGTACGATTGGCTGCCGCGGTTGACCGGGGCAGCGGCCGGAGTGGCCGAACCGTGCAGGCCTGGCCGCCGTACGCGCGTCTGTGGACTGATGGTACGGCCGCGCACCGCACCGCCGTAGCCGTTGAAACCGACCTGCCGGCCATTGTTCTTGGATATGAATCCGTCGATGTTGCTGTTTGGGCGTTGTGTCATATGTCGTGTATGGGCTTCCGTAACATGTCCGAAGAGCCGTCAGGAAATTCGTAGTGTCGCGGGCCGGCTAGCGGTAACCGTGCGGAAGCATGTCTTCATCTACGATAACAAACCGTATGCGCATTACCAAGCCGCACGATTTTCGCCTTACTCTGTAATTCAGCAAAGTCCAAGAAAATAATACAACGCTTCTGTCAAACGAGTTTGGACATGCTTGGATCATGGGTTCAGTATGTGACAGATGGCAATAGCTGCCGTGCCGATGGGTTGTCATCCGTGTCCACCGGTTGGCCGCCGGGCCTGGTCCCCTGTGCGATGGTGGTGACATGCGGCGCGAATGCCTGGTGCCACAGCCGGTAGCCACGGTCGTTCGGGTGGAATAGGTCAGTGGCGTAGATCCAAGGCGATTGGCGTGGTTTGAGCGTGTCGTATAACCTGGCCACCGGAATATCATATCGCGGTGCCAGACGGTCGATGACGTCATTAGCCTGACGTACCCGGTCGTCAGCTCTGATCCTGCCGCCGAAATATGGCACGTCAGCCACGACCGCCTTCCCAGGTGGCAAGGCTTGCAAGACGGCTTCGTAGTCATTTCTGAACCGGTCACTGCCTTGGGTGCGGTGGACGACATCATTACCACCGATGTCCAGGGTCACTAAGTCGGGGTTCCGGTTGCCGCTCAGTTTTTCCAGCTGTGGTACCTGCTGCGCTAGCACATCGCTGACGGTAGCGCCATTCTTGCTGAGGTTGATGGTACGCACCTTCTTGCCGGTGGTCTCGGCCAGCTGCGAGGCTATCAGTCCGACATAGCTGGTGCCGGTGCTGCTGGCACCCAATCCCTGTGCGGCCGAATCGCCCAGCGCCACGTACACTAACTCTCCGGGTTGGCCGGCCCGCTCCTGCCAGCCGTCGCGCAACGACGGGATACTGGCCGCCAGCAGTGCCAGGCCGGTGCCGGCGCATAGTGCCGTGAAGACGACCAAAGCTGCTAGCAATAGTAGGGTTTTACGAATCATTACGTCAGTATATATCAGCCGCCGATCTCGTCGACGTTGCCAAAGGCCACGCGGTCCAGGATGGTCTTGCTCATATTGGACATGACCGCCGGCACGACGCTGAACTCGCCATACCGGTCGTTGACGATATCGGCGGCGCTGGCGAGCCGCCGGGTGCGTTGCAGTTCTTCATCGAACAAGCCGGTCTGTTCCGGATCGCAGGGCCGCAGGTTAAAGACGGTGACGCTGAGTTGCGATACCTTGTCCATGAAGCGCGTACCGTCGAGCAGCTGTTCGGCCGCCCGGTAGATATCCAGCGTGGCATACAGCGGATGGGCGGTCTTATGGCTTTGGTGCCAGTAGTCGTACTTGTAGTGGCCGCCAAAACCGGCCGGCCGGGCGAACTGGTTATCGGGGTCCTGGCTTTGGGCGTAGCGCAATGACAGGTCGATGCCATAAGCCGCCGAACCGTGCCGCCGCAACCGCCGGCCGGTCTTTTCGCATAGTTTCATCAGCAGCCGTTTGATCTCGTCACGGTCGGCCGTCCGCTTTTCCAGGGCGTACTGGTGGCCGATGGACTTGCGGTCGAACTCCACCTTATCGACTTCCCAGCCGCGCAGCCGTTGGTGCCACTGGTGCCCCAGCTTGCTAAAGAACACGAAATCTTTGAGGTAGCGGCCACTGGCCTGGTACATGTCGAACGGCGTGCCGATGCCGGCCGCCTGCAACCGGGCCTTGAAGCGCCGGTTGATGCCCGGTAGGGCCAGCAGGTCTTCCGAGCGGTAGACGGCCTCCAGGTTCTCGTGGGTAATGACGTCCAGTCCGTCAGGCTTGTGCAGGCCGGCTGCCAGCTTGGCCAGGAAGCGGTTGGTGCCGATGCCGACATTGACCGTGACGTATTCGCCCAGCGACTCCTTGATGGCCTGTTTGATCTCGTGGCCGATGTCTTCCAGGTCGCGGCCCGCCTTGACGGCCAGCGAGCCATGGAAGTCGAGTACGAACTCATCGATCGACTTGGCGACCACGTCGTCGGTGTAGCGCAGTAACACTTCCCTGAACCGCTTGTGGGCTTCTCGGTATTTGGGCGGGTCGGGCATCAGCGTCACGAAGCCTGGGTAGATCTGTTTGGCCTCCCGCACGCTGGTGCCGAGCTTGATGCCCAGGCGTTTGGCGTCATAGCTGGCGGCCAGGATTATGCCGGTGTCGCGCGTGTAGGCGCCGACGCCCATCGGTTTGTTTCGCAATAGCGGGTTAGCCTGCTGCTCGATGGTGGCAAAGCAGGAATTGAGGTCGATATGCATGATGAGCGGCCGGTTGCGGTTGACCGGCAGGCTGACCAGGTCGCGGTAGGTCTGGACCGGTGTGCGGACGTCATCGCGTAGCGGCGCGGTGTGGACGGCCATGACTAGTCCGCCATCCCGTCGCTGATGGCTTCCAACGTCCAGTGCAAGGTGCTGGTATCCAGATTGATGCGCATCCACAACTGTTCGTCGCTGTCGACCAGCTCATAGATGTGGTGCAAGGTGTCACCGTTACGGACGGTGTGGTGGAAGCCGATCTTGCCGACGCCATACTCCCTGCCCTGCCAGCTGACCACGTGGGGCAGGCTGAGGCGCTTGCGGGCGCTGAAATATGAGACGACAGATACTTCCTGGTTAATGACTTCACGCATGACTTTTGGGACTCCTTGGACTGTTCGCAAGAATATGACGGAACAGCCACTATGATTGAATAATGACGAGATCGGTCCCTGTTGGGAAAGGCCGGGCCGCTGCCTTATAGAGTCGTTTGTGAGTGAGCCCCGCTCGGCCGTGCGGTATATCGCCGCTGCGCTGGAGGACCACGAAGTCTTGTGTGAAGCCTGCATGTAGGAACGCGTGTGGCCGTGGACGGCCGGCGAACACACACATGGCTGGTTCTTATTATACCGTCTAGCTGCGACCGTGACCAGCGTGCTGTCCCCTGAAAATGCTTCACCAAGTGAAGTCTTATCTACAATAGACTATCGTTGTAGCAAAAAACATGGTATAGTACATACTCGTAAATACGAGGTGAGGCAACACGCCAAGGCGTGCGATACGACGACGAACGGAACTTATGGAAAAGCACGACGAGAAACCGATATTCTTTGACCACAAAGGCCGCCGCTGGCAGAAGATCAGCGCCGTGGTATTGGTGTTCCTGGCGATTCTCACCGGATTCCTCTACGTCAACGTGCCAAAGCTGCTGGCCGACGATAACGTCGTGCCGTTGAAAGTAGCCGCCACACCGGGTGATGCCAAGGTCAAGGATGGTGCTTCCGGTTTGTCTCCGGAAGAAATCGCCGCTTTGGTAGGCCGTACCAACACGCCGGTCATCGGTGAAGGTCCGCTGGTACGGGTCGTCCACTTACAAATGGCCGACAACACCTACTACGCCACCCCTGTCTACTCCCAGACCGGCTCGGTGCCGCTCGGTGACAAGGAACGGCTGATGGTCGGCGACCACGAATTCGCCCTCCAGCGCTACGGCCAGCCAAGCGCAGCCAAGACTATCGCCCTGACGTATGATGACGGCCCCGATCCGTTGTACACCCCACGCATACTTGATGTGCTGGCCAAGAACAACGTCCAGGCTACCTTCTTTGAAACCGGCAGCAACATCACCAAGCATCCGGAAATCGCCAAGCGCCAAGCCCAGGAAGGCCACGACCTGGCCAACCACACTTTCAACCACGTTGACTTTGATTTCGTGAGCAGTACCCGTGCCGAGCAAGAGATCAACCAGACGTCACGGGTTCTGACTGCGACGACCGGTGTCCGCTCATCATTCTTCCGCCTGCCGTACATGGGTAACGATGAGCAGTCGATGCGCAACCACCTGGTCGGTATCCTGACGGCTCAGAAGCTTGGATACGTGATTGCCAACCACAACTTCGACTCCGATGACTGGATGTTCAACAACGGCGGCAAGCAGCTATTGCCGAACTTTGACGGCCAGCCGATCGTAGCCTTGCTACACGACGCCGGTGGCGACCGTACCAAGACCATCGCCTACACCCAGCGGCTGATCGATGCCGCCAAGGCCAACGGCTACAGCTTCGTGACCATGAACCAGATGTACTCACAGCAACCGGCGTTGGTCGCCAAGGAGCCGGTCTCCGTCGCTGACCGGACCAGCCTGGCGCTGGCCAGCGCCTACCTGGTCTGGCCGCACACCGTGGTCGGCAAGCTGTTCTATCTGACGGTCTTTACCCTGTTCATCACGATGTTCTTCAACGTCGCGCTGGCAATCTACAACATGCGCAAGAACCGCTTCAAGAAGATTCCTAAGGGCTACCGGCCATTGGTCAGCGTCATAATCTCGGCTTATAACGAGGAATCGGTGCTTGAGGGTACTGTCAAGTCGGTGCTCGGTTCTAATTACCGCAACATCGAAATCATCATCGTCGACGACGGCTCCAAGGATAACACTGGAAAAGTCGCCGCTGACCTGGCCCGCCGCTACAAGCGCGTCTTCGCGTTCTCCAAGCCGAACGGCGGCAAGTCGTCAGGACTTAACTTCGGTGTCAAGCACGCCAAGGGTGAAATCATCGTTGGCATCGATGCTGATACGGTCTTCCCTGCGACTACCATGGGTAACCTGGTGCGCCACTTTGCCGATCCGGAAGTCGGCGCCGTGGCCGGCAACGTCAAAGTTGGCAATATCCACAACATCGTCACACGCTGGCAGATGCTGGACTACATGATCGGTATCTACATCGAGCGTAACGCCCAGGCTGCCCTGGGCTCGGTCATGATCGTACCGGGTGCTTGCGGTGCCTGGCGCAAGAACGTCATCCTGGCGGCCGGTGGCTATAAGCATGTCACCCTGGCCGAGGACTTCGACCTGACGCTGAGTGTCCATCGTCTGGGCTACAAGGTGCTTCAGGACAATGATGCCATCAGTTACACCGAAGCGCCGGAGACCATCAAAGCACTGACCAAGCAGCGTTTCCGCTGGATGTACGGCACCTTCCAGGCATTCTGGAAGCACCGTGATATGTTCTTCCGCCGTAAGTATGGCTGGACCGGCATGTTCGTGATGCCGCTGGCAATCTACAACGCCTTCATCCCGCTCTTCTTCATTCCGATCCTGATCACGGTCAACATCGAGAACCTGATGGCCGGTAACTTCACTTCATTGATACTGTTCTTCTTCGCGACCGTCTCGATCCAGGCGGCCATGGCGATCATAGCCGTGATACTGGCCAAGGAAAAACCATCACACTTGCTGGCTATTCCGTTTACCCGTCTGGTCTACAGTCCTATCCGTACCATGCTGCTGTACCGTACGGCTTTCCGGGCCCTGCGCGGCGCATACGCCGGCTCGGTCTGGAACACGGCTCGCACCGGCTCGATGGTTGCCCCATCGAACGCAGCCAAGCGCGAAGTCACGGCCAAGCCTGCCACCGCTACCGAGTAGCCGTTCAATTGGCAGCTTTGCGTATCGCCTGCCGGCAATAGAATCGCACCGCTGGTGACAAGTTCCACTGCGCTTGCTCTAACTCTTCAGGTGTGAACCAACGCATATCATCGTGCTCATCGGACTTCATGAAGTTCGCGTCACGCGCGGCGACGAAGTACGTGAATGATATATGCCGGTGCGGCGGGTTGGCCTCATGGACGTCAAGATAGTCCGGCGTGATCAGGAATTTAGTACCAGGTGATTCTACTGCTGGGCGTTTGCCGAGTGGTGTGACTTCCAGACCAGTCTCTTCCCTGACCTCGCGGAGCAAAGCTTCTTCCGGGTCCTCGTCCAGTTCGATATGGCCACCGACCGGAATCCATTTGTCGTAGCGTGGGTGGTTGACTAACAGTACTTTACCGTCGTGCACGATGAAAGCGGTGATAGTGTAATCAAAGGCATGGAAGATGTGTGGCATCGGCTTTCTCCTGTTGCTAGCTGGTGTACCGCAAAGTATGCCTCCCTAGCCAATGCCGTGCAAGCGCTAATCTGCCGGCATGTATGCCGTAGTTTACATATTGTTCAAGTGTAATAACGTGTACTAGCTGATGCGTCGACAGGAACTATTCGGATGCGCCGGCAAGCAGATCGTCAATCTTGTTTGGCAGCTGCATGACCTGCTTGGGGATGTAGGACGAGGTCAGCTTGTCGAACGGAGAGTTGACGATGGTACTGTCGTAGGACTTGAGCGCTTCATCTACCTGGTTGAAGCCGCGAGTCGTATAGGCATCGGCGTAATTGACGTAGCCATAGCGTACATCTTTGAAGCCGGTGGCAGCCTTGTCGAACATGTCGGCTGTCAATGTCTTGGTGTCGCTGAATTCGTTGGGGGCATCCATGGTACGCATATCTTTGGCCATGGTCTCTAGCTCGGTCGCCTGGTCTTCCAGTACCTTGGCATTAGCAGCGGTGACGATGCCAGTGTTGAGCGTGCTTAGCTGTTCGGTGTATTTCAAGAAAGTGTCCACGGTAGTGTAGTAGCTGCTCAGGAAGGCAGCCATGCGGTCGTACTGGTTCATGACGTCGTTGCTCTGTCCGACCACGTCGAGTGCTTGGCGCTGGGTCACTTTGGCTTCTTTGAAGGTCGGCGTGTAGCCGGCAAAGCGCATCGTCGGCAGGCTTTTGGTGACCGACTCAAAAGAAGCTACCTGCTGCCGGCAGCTATTGATCTGCTGGCGGATGGAAGCGATATTCTTTTGCTTGGTGTCAAGCTTGACGTCCGGAGCGTAGAAGATGTCCAGTTCGGTAGTCTTAGTCAGGCTTTCGAAGCACTTCTCTGTCCGGCCGGCTTCGGCGTTCAGACGCTTTGAATAATCGTTGGCAGCCGTGTTCGGCCGGATGATCTCGGCATAGACGATGCCAGTCACCAGCAGCAATGCCCAGACCACCAGGAGGGTCCGGCCGGCTGTTTTACGAAGGTTACGGCGCTTTCGCTTGATTTCGGGCATACTTAATAAGTATTATAAAACAACAAGGACAATTAATCAATATTAGCGCTTGATATATTGGTTGGTAAACGTACTGATTTCTGTGTAACTTTGGGCGAATAACCAGATTGCCAACCCTACAAGCACCGGCAGGACTACGAAACGTTCGATATTCTTGCCGGTAGTGATACGCAGCCGGCGGACGGGCGGTAGCCCGAACTTCCAAGGGATCGGTAACAGCCACGGCACGCCTTCCTTCGTGAAGCTGTCCATGATCAGGTGCGACACCATGCCGATCATAAACGACCACCAGACCAGTCCGATGTCGACTTTGGGGATGATGGGATGGAGCGCGGCCAGTAGCCAGTGGGCAGCGAAACCGAACAGTGCCAGGCCGAGTATCGAGTGGCTGATAAAGCGATGTCCGCCCATCATGCGGGCGATCAGCCTGCCGAATATGCCGCCTACCGGCAGGTTGCGCCAGAACGGCGCCGTCGGCTGGTCTATGTCCGGTGCGATACCACCGATCTGATTAGCGAGCACCGCTGCCACGACGGTCGCCAGCGTCACGCTGTGCAGCGGCTGGCTGAGCACGACTGCCATCAGGGCGGTAAAAGCGGCGACATCGTGGGTGCGGGCGATCATGCTAACGATTATACCTCAGGCGCTGGCGCGGGTGCCTATCAGGCGCCATTCACTCATCGGCATACCGTCGTGCCGGGCTAGCCGGAAGACCGTTTGCCCATCGGTCATATCGAATAGCTCGAAGATGCGTTGGCCGCGCCGGACCAGGCGGTGCAGACCATCCTGGAACGTGTATTGGCGGTTACCGTATTCCATCTGGCGCGGGAAGGCCTCGATTCGCTCCTGTGGGGTGTCCTTGAAAAAGAAAGCGTTGATAGTAACATTCTGGTTGATAGCGGTCATACAAGCTCCTGTATGGGTAATAAGATTCGTAAAGAGTTCCGATGCAACGTAAGGATGCGGTCGGTGAACGGCTTTGAGGGGTTTGAAAGCGCTTCGGCGACCTGTGGGAACCGTTCGAGTCCGGACAGATTGTAATGTCGATTGCTTAGAGCGTGGGAGCTTGTATGAGGCGCGCAGTGACCGGAGTATGCTTACCTGTATAAATATGGAGCCTGCATGCGATGGTGCTTGAAGTAGCCGTCACCGGCTCCCTAAAACGCTCATGCTCACATGGCTATCTGCTATTATAGGCCGCCTGACGGTCTTGTCCAGACGATCGTGCGTGGTACTAATTACTATGGTTCTATGACCCGGCTCTGCTATACTGCTGGCGTGAAACGAAAACCACTTCCCTCGCACCAAGTCAGGTTGGAACGCATCGTCGGTGGCGGCCAGACTATCGGCAGCCTGCCTGATGGCAAGCGGGTCTTCGTATGGGGTGGCTTGCCCGGTGAGACGGTCCAGGTCCAGCTGACCAAGAACAAGTCTTCCATGGCCGAAGGCGTGGTCACCGAAGTGCTTGAAGCCAGCAGTGGCCGGCAGGAGCCGCTCGACCCGCAAAGTTTCTTGTCGACCAGTCCGTGGCAGATCATGGGTTTTGCCGACGAGCAACAGGCCAAAGGCCAGCTCATCCAAGAAGCCTTCGCGCTCCATCATACCGCCCTGCCCGGTGTGGTAGAGGTGTATAGTGACAGCAACCAGACGGCTTATCGCAATAAAGTGGAATTCAGCTGGTGGTGGGACACTGATGAAAACCGGCTCGACCTGGCGTTCTTCAGACGTGGCACTCATGGCAAGGTTCCTGTCGATGGCACCAGCCTGGCCCGGCCCGAAATCAACCGTCTGGCAGTGGCGGTGCGGGATCTGCTGCGCAGCAAGCCGGTCGAGGCCCGCTCGCTCAAGGCGTTGCTTATACGCTGTGACCGTGACGGGTCGTGCGTCTGGCAGCTGTATGTCAAGGACAAGCTGCCTGACGTCATCAGTCCGGCCGAGGCTGCCGCCTTACCGGCCCAGGGTGGAGAGATAATATATTCCGACCCACGCAGCCCGGCATCCCGCATCACTGAGCGTCTGACGGCTTTTGGCGACATCGTGTTGGCCGATAACATCCTGGGCGTGCAGTTCAGGTATGCTACCGAAGGTTTCTTCCAGGTGAACCTGCCGGTATATGAGGAAGCATTGCGCGACATGCAGCGCTGGATCGCCGACGATCAGCCGCTGATAGATATGTACAGCGGCGTCGGCAGCATCGGCCTGTCCATCGGCACGGCCGGTGATGGCAGCCGGCAGCTGACATTGGTGGAAATCGACGAGCATGCTTACCGCGAGATGGAACGTAACGCCGCGTTGATCGCTGACACGAGTACGGCTGTGATCAAGCCGGTTTTAGCGGCTGCGGAGCAGGCGTTGGAACAGATATCGGGCGATGCCACGGTCATCGTCGACCCTCCACGGGCCGGACTGCATCATTCGGTGACGGAACGCCTGCTTGAAGCACGGCCGGAGCGCATCATTTATTTAAGCTGCAATCCGGTCACCCAGGCCCGTGACGCCGAGCTGCTGGCAGCCGGATACGACATCGAGTTTCATCGTGGGTATAACTTCTTCCCACGCACGCCGCACATCGAACACCTTATCGTGCTACGCGCCCGCTAGGTCGGACTTTATTCCTGGCTGCGCGGCCGGATCGCCTTCATGCCTTCCGGCGGAATCAGGACGTAGAACGAAGTGCCCTTGCCGACTTCGCTTTTGAACCAGGCTTTGCCACCGGCCGCTTCGGCGAACATCTTGACCAAGTACAAACCTAAGCCGGTGCCTTCACCGTCGGCCCGGGCGGCGTTGGGGGCCCGGAAGAAGCGTTCGAAGATGTGCGGTTGGGCGGAGCGCGGAATGCCAATACCATTGTCTTTGACGGTCAGTACGTAGCCCCGTTGCTGCTTGGCAAAGGTTAACTGTACCTCGCCCTTGTGGGTACGGACGTAGCGTAGCGCGTTGCTGACCAGATTATTGACGATCTCGCCGAATATCGTGGCATCGAGGTCGATCGTAGCGATGCTGGCGTCCGGTTTGTACTGGATGGTGGCGCCACGTGACTGTGCGAACGGTGCCAGCTCGTCCAGGCAGTTTTGGATGAGCGCGTTGGCGTCGGTCGGTTTCGGGTCGATTTTTATACGGTTGAGTTCCAACCGGGAAATGTTCAGGATATCGCCGACCAGTTTGATGAGCCGGATACTGGCATCGGTAATCTTGCCAACGTAGCCCTTCTGTTCGCTTTGTAGCTCGCCGACAATGCCGTCGGTGAGCATGTTGCCGTACAGCCGGATGATGGTCAGTGGTGTGCGTAGCTGGTGTGACACCAGTGAGATGAATTCGTCCTTGGCGCGCTCCAGCTGCCGGGCTTCGGTGATATCCAGGCACGAGCCGATGATCCGTTCCGGTTCGCCGGATGGGTCGAGCAGCATGAACGCCCGGTTGCGCACCAACGCATAGGTGCCATCGGCTTTCTGCAGACGGTATTCGGTGATCCAGCTGCGCTGCTGGCGGCTGGCGATAAGTTCCTGGACTTGCTTGGCTACGGCGCCGCCATCCTCGGGGTGCAGCCGTTCCAGCCACCACTTCATCGAGCGGTCGTTGGCTGATTTATCGTAGCCGTACTCTTCCTGCAGTATCTCATTGAACCAGATGGTGTCATCCTGCAGGTCGATGTCATACACCAGGTCGTGCGTGGCGTTGGTGACAGCCTGGAAGCGGCGGTCACTGCGCTGCAAAGCCTGCTCAGCGTCCCATTGGTCGGTGATGTCCTGCGACGTGCCAATCATGCGGGTGATGGCGCCACTGGCATCCTTCTCGACTTTACCCATACCGAGTAGCCGCCGCACGGTGCCGTCCGGTTGGACGATGCGGTGACGGAACTCGAATGGTTTGCCATCCTGGCTAGCCTGGCCGATTATGGTTTGCACCCGGTCGCGGTCCTGATCATGGATCATGCCCATGAACTCTACGAAGCCGACTTCGCGTATCTGCGGCTTCAGTCCGTATATGCGGTACAGCTCGTCGGACCAGCTTATCTTGCCGGTGGCGACATCCCATTGCCAGCTCCCGAGGTGGGTCAGCGCCTGGGCTTCTTCCAGGGCTTTGGTCCGTTCCTCCAACAGGTGCAGCTGGTCGTTGATAACTTCACTTTGCGAAGCAGCCCCGGCCTGAATGTCCGTCGTATTTCCCTTGACCCCCTGCGTACTCGTGGCTGCTGCCGCTTTTGACATGCATGTATTTTATCACTCACTGGCAACCCCCTTGCAGCGAAGCGCTTCACTGCGCAATTCGACATAAGCGGTGTATACTATGTGCGCATGTAATACGTGGCGGCAATTCCGCCGGAAGGACGCGACACAACTCGATGCCTTTACCAGAAGCTTATCGCCCGGACCGAGTACTAGAAGGCATGTATGCGCCAGATTATGACGCGCTTGATGACGCCTTGCCGGACCGGGTGCAGCCTGGCGGTGAGCCCGAGGTAGTCGGCATGCACGAACTCGGCGACCGTTTCCTCGCAGTGTCGGAAGCCATGCCGCGGGTCGGCCGCCAAGGCGTCTTCGGCTTCGTGTATGGTGAGCTGACGCATCTGTTGGGCGATGTCATGGACGGCAAGCCGGAAGTCGCCCACCTACCCCGTATCGAGAATCCCGACGTCCTGATCAGGCAGGCTAATTATTTCGCACAGGAATGGTTCAATCCAAGCCATGATCTGGTAGCCTGGGGCAAGGCCTGGCAGGCTGGTGACATGGAGAAGGCCCGTAGTATCGCCTGGGGTAGTGACCAGCTGTGGCGGCGTTCGTTCGATGAGCCGGCCGTCCAATTGGCATCACCGCCGATCCAACTTATCGCTGGCGGTCTGACTAACCATATCGTCAAGGATTTACCGCCGAGCTTGATCAAGTCGGGTGTTACCGAGAGCTATATGCGCCCGGGCGGCGACTATGACAATGTTTCGCAGCATATCAGTTTTGTCTCCCGCCGGCTGGCGACCGAGATGATGAGTGGCAACCGTGCCGTGTTACGTACCGGAGCATTGTCGGTCGCCCGGGCGGTAGCTGTCATGAGGGGCATGGCTAAGCATACGTATGACGAGCTTCGAGGTGCCGACGACCAGGAATCTTACGACGAGATAGTGCGACGGTCGACGCGTAGCGCTATCCGGATGAACAGCTTCACGCTGAACAAGGGCGAGCCGGTAGTCAAATTATTCGGACGGATGGCGTTGATAGGCGCCGAGCCGAAGCCTGCCCCACGCGGCTGAACTTAATTCAGGATGGAAGCGGCAGGCGGTATGTGGTGGATGCGGCAAAGTTGTCGCCGGCATCAGTCGTGACGACGACCGTCATGGTGCCGGATTCCGTGGAGCCGGATGGAACCGGGTTGGGACGGCTGCAGGTCAGCTCGTAGACGTCGCCGTTCTGGGCTGTCATGTCGCAGGTGATGCTGTTGCCGGTGACTTTGGTCTTTACGGATGTCACTTTCGCGGCATAGCCGCTAGCACGGTTGAGCTTGAGATAGAATTTCTGCGTCGGCTGGTCGGCCACGTAATCTTGTTGCTGGACGGTCAGGGCCATGCCGGGGTTGGCAGGAGTATCTTTCGAAAGTGAAGTAGTTGCTGGTGCCACGGCTGGCGATGATTCGGCCGGACGGCTCTGAGCCGACGGTTGCGGGCTTGCGGTGGAGCTCTGAGCTGGTGCTGCCTGCGCGTTGGACGTGGTCTGGCTGGACTGCTCGGCCTTGCCAGGGCTCGTAGTGATAACCTGGCCGCCACGGTTAGTCTCTGAACCACTGGTGCTGGCGGTCAGGGTGGTACGGCTGCTGCCGTCTGTCATCATGCTGCTTTGTAGTGCCGCAGTGCCGGCACCGACACCGATGGCTAGGACACCCAAGGTGCCATACGTAGCCAAACGGTGCTTATGGCTGAAGTCACGCGCGGCTACCAGGCTGGGGCGTATGAAGCCCCGGACGCGCATGGCCTGCTTATGGACCTGGACTAAGTGGTACGCGGGTATTTTCTTGCCATTCATGTAATTTTATTATACTACAACTTTAAGCATTTTACAAGTAAATACCTCACACGAGGCCGTTAACTGATACAATAGACTACTATGCTTCTTTCGGTAGACATCACGGAAAAATCCTTTGGCGACAAGTCGCTCTATCATGACCTGCGCTTTGACATCCAACCCGGCGAGATCGTCGGGCTGGTCGGACGCAACGGCATGGGTAAGTCGACCCTGTTCAACATGGTGACCGGTAGCGACACCGACTATCAAGGTGACATCACCACCAAGCGCAATGCCATCGTCATCTCCAGCCGTCAGGAACACCATGGACTGGGCGATAAGACCGTCCTGGGGTATATCCAAGATGACCTACCGGAATTCGCCGAACTCAACCACATCATAGACACATATCCCGACCATATGGGCGACAATGTCGCCAAAATCACCCGTTACAGCGAGGCCTTGGAGCGCTTCGCCACACTCGGCTACTACCAGGTGGAAGACGAGATCGCCCAGCTATTCGAGTCGTATCAGATCGACACCGCCAAGCTGCATGCCAAGATGGACGACCTGTCCGGCGGACAGAAGCGGATGGTGGAGCTGATCAAGGTTCAGCGCAGCCGGGGCGACCTGGCACTGATCGATGAGCCGACCAACCACATGGACTACATCGCTAAAGAGGCCTTCATCAAATGGCTCAAGTCTACCCAGGAAGCCGTCATGGTCATCACCCACGACCGTGACGTGCTGCAATGCGTCGACCGTATCATTGAGATCCGTGATGGCCAGGCGCATACCTACCGGGGTAATTACGACCAGTATCTGCGCATCAATAAGGACCGCATCACCAACCAGGTCAATGAGTTCGACCTGGTGCAACGGCGTATCGCCAACCTGCGGGATGATATCATCCGCTTCCAGCGGCTCAAGGAGAAATCGCGTGACCCGGGCACTATCCGCCGCTTTAAGAGCCAGGAAGAAAAAGCCCGCACCGAACTGGCCCGCTTGGAACAGACCGAGAAGCCATCGTTCTGGATCGATCAGGATTCGGCCGAGGATCTGAACGAGAAGATGACCGCGGCATATGGTAAATACAAGGCGCAGAACATCCGGTTGGATGCCCGTCAGGAAAAGAGCCGCTCTTCCAGACTGTTGGTGCAGGTCTCAAAGCTGTCGCTCGGTTATGGTGACACTCCCCTGTTCGGTGACGTCAGCTTTGAGCTGCACGAGGGTGAGCGTGTCCGTCTGCACGGACGCAACGGCGCTGGCAAGACCACGCTGGTGGACGCCATCATGGCCAAGGCCGCTGGCCGGCCTGAGTCGGCGCTGGCTTCGCATCGCTTCGGCGGCACGATCGCCGTGGAAACCGGCATCAACGTCGGCCATTACCAGCAGGAAATCGATGAGAAGTACTTGGATATGACGCTGTATGCAGCCCTGGAACAGGTGCTGCGCGATAAGGACCTGCCGGTCAGCGACCAGCGCATCCGGCGTTTCCTGGGTGACTATCTGTTCAACCCGGAGAGTGACGGCGCCATGCCGGTGTCGCAGTTGAGCGGTGGCCAGAAAGCCCGCTTCCAGCTTATCCGCATGCTGGCCAATGAGCCGCAATTGCTCATCCTTGACGAGCCGACCAACCACCTGGATCTGCCATCCATCGAGGAATTGGAGCGGGCCATGCAGGACTACCATGGCGCGGTCATTTATATCTCTCACGATAGCTACTTCGCTAAGAAGCTTGGCGGCCAGACCGTACCCATCGGTTCGTAAGCGATGCGTGAAAACGTGTGAAACATGAAAAAACGGCAAGGCCATCGGGAATGTCCGTTGATGCGGGTCCGGATGGCGCTTGCCGTTCATAGTATCACTCCTTCGGGTGTGGTTTCGGATGTGGTGTCGGATGGGTGCTTGTTCAGCAGACCAGGTTGAAATCCAGCGGATTCGGGTCGGCCAAGTCTGGTTCGTCGCTCTTCTTGCGCATCTCGCCAGCCACCTGGGCCATGACTACACGTCCGCCGGTGAAGCTAGGCTGCCGGCAGGTGTCGGGCAATGCCGCCTTGTTGGCCGCGCCGCGCATCCATATGGGGATGCCATACAACCGGTTGCCCGAAACAACGTCTTTGCCCATCAGCTCACGCCAGTCGCTACCGGTGGAATAGATGCCCGGCTGGCCGCCGAAACGCTGGATGGCGCTGACCATGCCTTCGATGGTGGCGAGGTTGCTGGCGTGGGCGGCAGCCTCATCGGTTAACGCACGCGGACCTTGGTTGGCCCATGAAAAGCTGTGCTCCACCGCAATGAAGACCATCGTGCCGTCGGCCAGGCGGTCGACGCCAAGGAACTGGGTGACATCCTGGGTAACGCGGTCCACACCATATTGGTACGAACAGGCCGGCTTCTGTGAACCGTCACAGATACCATGTGGCGTGACGCCCTGCTTCGGCCAGCTGTCGACATCCTCACCCACCGGATTGGATGGGTTGACGTAGTGCATCAGCGGCTTGCCAGAGGCACGCACCCATTCCAGCTGCTCATGGAGACACGGATTGGGCACATTGGCCACTTTTCCGTTGATGCCGACGATTGCCAGCGCGCCCGGATCGGCGGGCAGTTGTCTGCCGCACTGCGGGTAGCTGACGTCCGTGCCGGTGTCGCCGCTCTTCAGCTGCACTTTCGGTGCCGCTTCGGTCGGGCTGCTGCATGCGGCCATGGCGATCATGACCAGTACGGCGCCGAGTGCGGCCAACGGTCTGCGTAGTCTCATCGGACCACACTCCTTCTGAAGGTTCGGAAACTATGCTTCGTCGTATGCGAAGAATGTAAATTATACCACGCAGTTGCCCTGTGGAAAATTATATTTCCGTTCCAAAATTGTCAACGGTTAAGCGCCGCATCGATTGTTTACCTGGTGAATTAACTCCGGCATCTTCATTTGCGTTTTACAACGGCAGGATACAGTAGGCGCGCAAGGGTATTTTTCGCAGTCGCCATGCGCCAGCCTGTTTATAGTCTGGCTGGTCGTCCGGACAACCAAATTCATAAACGTCGGACGGCTTGTAAGGACAGGAGGGACCATTCATGGTAGCGACTCAGACCACAAGCAAACTTAAGAAGACGATTACCCGTGCCGGAGCCGTCGGTGCGCTCAGCGCCTTGACGGTCGGAGGTAGCCTGGCTACCTTTAGCGGTACGGTCAACGCCCAGAGCATGGACGAAGGCCAAGGTGGCGACCAGAACCACGGTCAGCACAAGGGTGGTGATTCCAAAGGCTACGACCGCAACAGCAACGGTGGCGAGTGGGGAGCCTGGGAGCCAACCCGATATAAAGAGGATCACGGAGCCGACTATGGCCAATGGCGCAACCAGATGATGGAAATCGTCGGCGGCATGGGCTCACAGTGGGAGAGCGACAATTCCAACCCAAGCTGGACGCCGGAAGGTGAAAACTGGCAGTCCGACTGGGGCAACTGGGACCCGGAAATGTGGCAGGACCACGGTTCGAGCTACGAGAACTGGCGTGACCAGATGGTAGCCTACATGAACAAGTCCGATCTGAGCATTCAGATCGAGTACATGACGACTACCACCTACACCACCACGACGACGTACAAGGCCAACATCAAGGCCAGCGACGCCACCAACTACCTGGCAGCCGCCAGTAGCTCAAGTAAGGGTGAGCAGTACTAAGCAGCTTAAAACCAGCTAACCAGCCCGATATACCGAAAAAGGAAGCCCCAGTGGGCTTCCTTTTTTTAGAGGGTGTTCGAATGCCAACTATTCTTCACGCATATCTTTGATAGGATTACGCCGCATATTCAGGATGATCGGTGCCAGGGCTGCGAGCAGTGACGTCAGTATGATCAAACCGGTTATTCCGCCTAGTTGCAGTAAGTTTATGCCATACAGGCTGAATTGCTTGGTGACATCAGCCGCGTTGTACGTCAGCACCGCGTTGACCGACAGGTCGGCCGAGAAATGCCTATCCAGGATGACCGCACCGATGCTGCCGAATATGAATGAGACAAACGCTACCAATAGACTGACTAATACGGTGTACGTCAGATATACCTGGGCTATGTGCATACGGCGGGCACCCAACGCGCGGAAAACGGCTGTCTCGCGGCGGCTATCGGCAATGATCTTACCGAGCGTGCCCATCATGATGACTGCTGCGATGATGACGATGGCCAGTAGCACATAGCGGCCGTATTCCCATGCCATACGCTGGGTGTCCTCTATGGCGCCGGCGTTGTTTCCAAAAGGCATGACAGTGTATGTGGCGCCCGATCTGACACAGTCGTCCGGAACCGGTTCCCCTGAGCTTGAAGCGCTCGTGCAGTTGGTGTTCTCTATGAAGCGTTTGGCTGCCGTCAGGTCGGGGAATTCTGCATAGAAAGCTTGCCCGTCCAACGGCCGTTCTCCGATGTTGCCACCTTGTGCTGCAGTCGCCAGGCTGTCTGGCTTGAACGCATCGATCGGTGACATCCACCCCTGGCCTGGCGAGGTCATGAGGATGGAGCTTAACAGTCCGGCGCTGGAAAGGCTGCTATCGCCTGCACCTAGCATATCGGCGGTTATGCCGACGATCCGGACGGTGATGATTCCCTGCTTTGGCTCCTGCTGCGGAGTGGTGATAGCGTCCAATTCCTTCTGATGCTGTTCGCTCGCTTTGTCCTCGGCCGTACGGACATCCTTCTTTATTGACGTCGCGCCGCACGCGGTCGTTGGCAAATTGTATTGCAATGCCGGTATCGTGTAGTCCTTCTTGGTTCTATTGGCCTCAATATCCTTTTGTTGGAGGATGGCGGACTGGAGGAGTTCCTGCGAGGCGGCATTACGGTAGCAGATAGCCGCTGTCTTTCCGGCAGCAGCCCGGCGGATATTTACTAGATGGTCCAGCCGCTGCTTGCTGGTGGCGTTGATACCCGGTTTCGTAATGCCGGTGATCTGCTCTACGGCGCTGAGCGGTGCCGTCACCGGTATGCTGCCGTCACTGCCTACGGCCAGAGACTGTCCAGGTAGAATGAACGGTTTGAGCAGTTCGGAATCCATCTGGTTCCAGCCGAGTGAGGTTATCGATCCAAGTCCGGAGGTGTCGTATTGGCGTGATGGGTCGGAATCATAAGTTTCCTTGCCGTCCTTCAGTACTTGCAAAGAGCTGTACTGGCTTGCGCCCGATGTGTGGTCGGGCGTTGTCGATAGGAACGTATGAATGGCTCCCTGCCGTTGTGCACGGGTACTGAAATCTTGGAAGCTGTTGTTAAGCGAGGCATTCTGCTGCTTGAGAGCGGCCACGACCAAAGGTGACGATGGGTTGGCCATCGGCTTGATATCGGCTGCTCCCGGACCGGTTTGGATCTGCTGTAATGGTAGTGTCTGGTCGGTTTGGGGTTCGTATTGCAAACCGTACTTTTTGGCGAGGGCGACCTTTTGGCTGGTCAGTCTGGCGTTGTCACCGGAAACTGTGTCAACCAGCTTCTGGTTGTCGAACGGGGCGTATGTGAACGGTGTGGCGCGAACTATGTAGCGCCCGCCCAGGCCTTCCTTGCCAAAGTCGTTCATGCTATTGACGGCGCCGCTTAGCACGATACTCAGAAATACCAGGCCGGCAAATAGCAACGACATCACGACCAGGGTGATGGCCAAACGTATGCGCCGCATGCGTAACTTGGTGTAAGCCAACGTCAGACTGTCGCCCGGCCGCATCATGAAGCTCATATGACCCTCCCGTCTTTGAGTGCTACGCTCCGGTCGGCCATGGATGCCAGTTGCTGGTCATGGGTCACGACTACGACGGTAGTGCCCTGCTCATCGCAGATGGTCCGGAACAGTTCGAAAATCGCCATGGCGTTGGTGCTGTCCAAGTTGCCGGTGGGTTCGTCGGCTAGTAACAGCTTGGGACGGTTCAGCAATGCCCGGGCGATGGCGGCACGTTGCATCTGCCCACCGGATAACTCCTTGGGCAGGTGCTTGGTGCGCTCAGCCAGTCCGACGGTAGCGGCCAGCTCCCGGCTGCGCGGACCACGCTGGGCACGCTTGGTACCAGCGAACATGGCGGGCACCTCGATATTGGTCTGGACGCTCAGGAACGGCTGCAGATAAAAGAACTGGAATATGAAGCCGATAGTCTGGTTGCGGAAGGTCGATAACTTGCCGTCGCTTAGTTTGTTGAGCTGCTGGCCGAAGACTTCAACGCTGCCTTCGGTCGGCTTGTCCAGTCCGCCCATTAGTTGGAGTAGTGTGCTTTTGCCGCTGCCGCTCGATCCGGTCAGGGCTATGAACTCTCCGGTGTGGATGTCCATGTCGATGCCGGCCAACGCATCGACCGAATTCTTACCTACTTTATAACGCTTTGCCAGGCTGCTGACGCGGATAGCTATTTCCGGGTTGAGTGGCTTGGCTGGCCGCGGTGTTCTGGCTGGTGCGGGCCGCTGTCCGTCGCTTGGTGCGTAGGCCTGGCGGACGGCATCGAGTGCCGCCGCCAGATCTCCGCCGGATGCCTGGAGCAGCTGTTCTGCCAGGCCGTGTCGTTGGTCCATGGGTGTTGTATTCCTTGCTTATGCTTAGATTAGCACGAAATACCCGTCCGGACTATACCGACGACTGCGGTCTATTTGCCGTATTTGCCGATGAACTGCTCGACCAGGTCGCGGGCGGTACGGTCCTCGATCTGCTTGGGCGGATGCTTCTGGAAGTACGCCGCCGGTTCGATGATGGCGCCTTTGAGCTTGTTGTCCAATGCCAGCTTGAGGCAGCGGATGCTGTCGATGGCCACGCCGGCGCTGTTGGGTGAATCCTCGACGCTCAGCCGCAGTTCCAGGTTCATCGGCACGTCACCGAAGTGCTTGCTTTCGATGCGGATGAAGCAGACCTTGTTGTCTTTCTGCCACGGCACGTAATCGCTCGGACCGACGTGGATGTCCTCTTCGGCGATGGTCTGGCCGCGGGCCTCGATCTGCGATTGGACGGCCTCGGTCTTGCTGATCTTCTTATATTTGAGGCGGTCGCGCTCCAGCATGTTCAGGAAGTCGGTGTTGCCACCGGTGTTGAGCTGGTATGTCCGCTCAATCTTCATGCCACGGTCCAGGAACAGGTTGGTCAGCGTGCGGTGGGTGATGGTGGCGCCGACCTGGGCCTTGATGTCGTCGCCGATCACCGGCAGGCCGGCCTTCTCGAACTTGGCAGCCCATTCGGGGTTGCTGGCAATAAAGACCGGGATACAGTTGACGAAGCCGCAGCCGGCGTCGATAGCCGCCTGGGCGTAGAACTCGGTGGCCTCCTGGCTGCCGACCGGCAGGTAGTTGATGACCGCTTCGGCGCCGCTGTCGCGCAATACTTTGGCGACGTCGGCCACCGTGGCCTTCTTGTCGACCGGCACCAGCTCGGCGGTGTATTTGTTCACGCCGTCCAGCTCTGGGCCGCGGCTGACCGTGACGCCAAGCTTAGGCACCTTGGCAAAGACCGTGGTGTTATTCGGCTCGGCGTAGATAGCTTCGGCCACATCCTTGCCGACTTTGTTGCTGTTGACGTCAAAAGCTGCCACGACCTCGATGTCGCGGATATGGTAGCCGCCGAAGCGGACGTGCATCACGCCCGGTACGAAGCCGTCGTCCGGAGCATCCTTATAGTATTCGATGCCTTGCACCAGTGATGATGCGCAGTTGCCGACGCCGACGATGGCGACTTTGATCTTTCCATGCTTTTCGTTCTTGCTCGTGGCTTTGGCCATAAGGGAATCTCCCGTAACGCTTAAATTAGGTACTTCCCTATTGTCCTGTCGTGAGCTATAAATGAAAAATATAAAAAATGAATAGTCCTATAAATAAAACTTATAAGCGATAGTTAGGGTTATGGCTTACCGGCCAGAAAGGACGCAAGCAAGCATGGATGATCGCCTACGGCACTTCAAGGTTTTGGTCGAGCAACGCAGCTTCACGGTCGCCTCGCGGCAACTGAGGTTATCGCAGCCAGCGTTGTCGGTATCGTTGTCCAAACTCGAAAAACAGCTGGGAGCCATATTGCTGATACGCGCCCAGAACCGCTTCGAGGTGACGGCCGCCGGCCAGGCCACGTACCAGTATGCCTGCGACCGCCTCCGTGGTGACCAGGAATTCCGGCAACAGCTTGCCGTGGCTTCCGGGCAGCGCAGCCTGTTGCGGATAGGAGCCATCGACAGCATGGCCGATATGATCTGCGACGACGCCACATTGTTCGGCTTGCTTGACCGTACCTATGAGTTGTCGATGACGGTGAATGACTCGCGTTCGTTGCTGGCGGCGGTCGACCGGTTGGAATTGGACTTCGCTATCACGGTCTTCCGGCCGGAAGCGGAGCTGCCCCGGTCGATACATCAGCGGATGGTCGGAGATGAAGCTCTGGTGGATGTCAGCCGGTCAGACGGCTTCCTGGGCGGGGACCGGCGACTGATAGCCTACCACCGCGATTCGGTCACCTTCGGTATCGTACGTGACGCCTATGACCAAGCCAGTCTGTTGCCGTTCGAGCCGGAAATGTTCTCTACCAGTCCGCAGACCATGCTGCGGCTGGTCCGCTTAGGCCGGGGCCACGCCACGTTGCCCTACCCTATGGTCAAGGACGGCTTACGGGACCACTCCCTCGTTGTCCACCCTGTGGGCCGCGACGGATATGCGCATCGTCCGATAGCCATCGTCTATCGTCAGTTGCATAGTGGTGTCAGCATAGTGCTTGAGCATGTGGCGGCGGCATTACGGAAGCAGACGGGCGAGCTGGACGGATTGCTTGCCGACATGTGGCATTAAGGTCGCCGACATCCGTTACATCTGTATAAAAAGGTATATAATATAAGATATATCCGCAATGACAAACCAACATCTTGCCGGTCTGCTTCAAGAGCAGTTGCGTGCCGCCCGTGCGCATACCAAGTCCGAACGTGTCATCCGCGATAAAGGCACGGTCATCCATGTGCCCGGCATCGGCAGTTCACTCAGTAGCGCCTACGAACAGCTGCGTAATGCCGCCGAGTATACCGAAGACCATCTGGTCCTGCAGCATGCTGTCAGACGGTTCTGTGGCCGTAACCTGCCCATGGCAACCAAGCGCGACATCCAGGATAATTTTGGCGAGGAGCTGATCATCGAGCTGACGCAGGCGGGATACTTTGCTAACGACCTGTATAGCTCGGCCGTCGCCGACCGCATCACCACGCTGGCCCGCACGTACACTACGGCCTATTGGCAGATGCGGGAGGCGGGAGCTGGCCGTGACGATGTTGGCGAATGGCTGCTCGACGTCGTTTCGGTCTACGCCGAGGAAGCGCTTAACCCGCACAGCCATCTGACCGCCCTGGCGTACGTTGGCTACAGCCACTATTCCAAGCTGTTGCCAAAGCAGAAGTTCCTGCGCTCTGAAGACTCTGACGAGAAGGCCGACTATGATATCTGTCTGTACATCGCCGTCCACCATACCCTGCTCAAGTCTGACCGGGCGCTCGTGCGCTCCGACCTGCTGCGCTTGTACCGCCAAGGGCCGCAGGACCTGTCGGCCTATGTGGCGTTCAATAAAAAGATTGACCGCCTGTTGTGGTCTGATCTGACGCGCAACCTGGAGCGGGTGGTCAGCCGCTACGGTGCACCGCTGCGCGTGCTCAATAGCATGGCGGCTGTGCGTGACGACCTGCCGGAGCTGCTGAAGGACCGCAAGCTCTTCATGGATGAGTACATGCTGCACCTGGCGCGCGTGTATGCCGACCTTGGTAAGCGGCTGGACGCCGGACTGCTCAAAAGCATCATCTTCATCTTCGTGACCAAGATGCTGATCGGCCTGGTGGTGGAAATCCCCTACGACCTGCTGGTATTCGGGTCGGTGGCTGTCGTGCCGTTGCTAGTCAATCTGTTGGTGCCGCCGCTTTACATGGCCAGCCTCAAACTGAGCCTGAGCCATCCTACGTTAGCCAACGCCGAAGCCGTGCGGGCTTACATGGAGCGCGCCTTGTTCACTAACGAACCGCCGGTGGCGGGCGCGATCCGGGCGCTACCCAGACGCATGGGCACAGCTGCCCGCATCGGTTATGCGATAGTCTTTCTGGTGCCATTGGCCGTGGCTTCGACGGCCTTGTATCTGCTGGACTTCTCATTCGTACAGGCCATTATCTTCCTGATGTTCCTGTCGACCGCCAGCTTCCTGGGCTTCCGGCTGAGCCGTATGGTGCGCGACCTGGAGCTGGTGTCAAACGACACCGGCCTGCTGACGGCCGCCAGCGACTTCTTTTATCTGCCGTTCATCATGATCGGCCGTTGGGTCTCGTCCAAATACGCCCAGGTGAACGTGGTGGCCCGCTTGCTGGATTTGGGCATTGAGCTGCCATTGAAATCATCACTTAAGTTGGCCAGACAGTGGATCAAATTCATCCGCGACCGTCAGGAAGAAATCTACTAATGGGCCGCGTGAAAGACTGTGCTTCCCGGTCGCTCGTCTGTGGCTTTTCTTACAGGTCTGGCGGCCAGGCTGGCGTATACTGACAGCATGTCTGAAAAGAATCGTGTCAATCCTTCCCGTAAGACATGTACTATACGGGGCCAAGTGAATTACGAGCAGTTGTTCAATACGCTGCCGGGTGCGGTCATGCTGATAGCCGGCGATGACCCCGATTTTACTATCCTGGCCGAGAACCAGGCCCATGCCGACGTGGCCATGCTGCCGCTCAACCAGGTCGTCGGTAAGCCCTTCCTGACGGCCTATCCCGACAGTTCACCGAAGTTCAAGGCTACTGGCGTCAGCGATGTCATCGAGTCCTTGCGTCGGGTCGTCAAGACTGGCAAGGCCGATTCCATGAAGGATCTGCGCTACGACCTGAAAGGTCCCGACGGTAAGCTGGAGCAGCGCTATTGGCGTGCCACGCACTACCCGATCTTTGATGGTGACGGTTCACTACTGTACATCCTACAATCGACTGTCAATGTGACCGAAGAGGTCGTGACCAGCCGCAAGCTCGATCAGACGCAGCGCCAGCTCCAGGAAGCTTTGGCAGTCGGTCTGATTGGAACCTGGCTCTGGACTATATCAGAAGATAACCTGGTGGCCGATTCCAACCTGTTACGGATGTTCGGTGTCGACGAAGCCGAGGCCAAGGACGGATTGCCACTCGAAGTGTTCACTACTTCCATCCATGAGGGTGACCGTGAACGTGTGACCGCCAAGATAGCACAGACGGTACGCGATGCGGCATCGTTCGAGGAAGAATACCGCACCGTTAGCCGTGATGGCACGGTCCGGTGGGTCATCGCCCGCGGCCGGGTTGAGACTGATGAGGATGGCAAGCCGCTGCGCTTCCCTGGCGTGGTCGTCGACATCAGTGAGCGCAAGATCGCCGAGCAGGAGCTACGCGACATG
The DNA here is from genome assembly GCA_023268595.1 of Candidatus Saccharimonadia bacterium. GTDB lineage: Bacteria > Patescibacteriota > Saccharimonadia > Saccharimonadales > UBA4665 > JALQUD01. Next base: position 13,409 of record JALQUD010000003.1, on the reverse strand, counting down.
AAGGATCGCCTGGAACACCGCGTCAAGGAGCGTACGCGCAAACTGACCGCCCTCAACGAAGAGCTCAACCGTAGTAACCGGGAGCTACAGGATTTCGCATACGTGGCCAGCCACGACTTGCAGGAGCCGCTGCGTAAAATCCAGGCCTTCGGTAACCTGCTGGAGCAGGAACATGCTTCGCAATTGGGCGACGGCAAGGATTACCTGCATCGGATGCAGAGCGCCGCAGCCCGCATGAGCACGCTGATCTCGGACCTGCTGGCCTTCAGTCGTGTGTCGACCAAGACCCAGCCATTCGTGCCGGTCGAACTGACGGTCATAGCCCGCGATGTGGCGACCGACTTGGAAGCCCGCATCGCCGAGACCGGTGGCACGGTCGACATCGGTGAATTGCCGGTCATCGAAGCCGACCCGCTGCAGATGCGGCAACTGTTCCAGAATCTGTTGGGCAACGCCCTCAAATTTCATCGTAAAGGCATCGCACCGGTCGTTACCATAACGGCGACAGACTGCACGTTGGACGACCGGCCATACGTCAGCATACGGGTACGCGACAACGGTGTCGGCTTCGACACCAAATATCTGGACCGCATATTCGCCGTGTTCCAGCGCTTGCATGACAAGAATGATTATGAGGGTACTGGCATAGGACTGGCAGTATGCCGTAAGATTATAGAACGCCATGGAGGAACCATCACGGCGGACAGCCGGCCTGGAGAGGGCTCGGTATTCACCATCAACCTGCCCTGCGCAGCAGTCATCACCAAGCCGGCTCAAGATGTAGCCGGCCCGAAGGCTGGCAACACTCAGAAAGAGCCCACCTTATGACAACCGACAAATCCCGTATAACCATCCTGATGGCCGATGACGATGACGATGACTTTCTGCTAGCTAAGAAAGCCCTGGCCCAAAGCAAGCTATTGAACAACTTGGTCCGCGTTAAGGATGGCGAAGAATTGCTCGAGTACCTGCGCTGTGGCGGCGACTATACCGACCGTGATATCAAAGACCGGCCTGGCGTAATCCTGCTGGACCTGAACATGCCACGAAAAGACGGCCGTGAGGCCCTACGCGAGATCAAAGATGACCCTGAGCTGCGTGACATACCAGTCGTCGTCTTTACTACTTCCAAGGCCGAGGAAGATATTTACAAATCATATAAGCTGGGCGTCAACTCATTCATCACCAAGCCGGTTACCTTCGACAACCTGATCCAGGTCATGCAGGCGCTTGGACGGTACTGGTTCGAAATCGTCGAGTTGCCTTCGGGAGGGGATGCTGGGCATGGTGGAAACGGTGCGAAATCCTGAGGGCCTGACGGACGACCCGGACCGCATACCGGTATTGCTGGTAGACGATGACGAAGAAGACTTCATCATTCTTGAGCGCATTGCGCGTAAAATCCACGGCAATCCGTTCCAGATAACCTGGGAACCTGACGTAGCCAAGGCTGAACAGCTGATAACCGAAGGCGGTTATCAGGCATATCTGGTCGATTACCGGCTAGGCGCGGAGACGGGTCTTGACCTGCTTGGCAAATTCAACCTGTTCGACCGCGTGGAGCCGTTCATCATCATGACCGGAGCCGGCGATGAAGGCTTGGAACGTCAGGCCATGGACCTGGGAGTTTCGGATTACCTCGTGAAAGGCTCGTTTGACGCCGAATTGCTGTCGCGCGTCATCAGATACTCGATACAGCGCAAGGCCATGGAAGCCCAACGCATTGAACAGCTACGGGAAATCGGCCGCTCCAAGGATGAATTCATCGCCCTGGCCAGCCACCAGCTGCGCACGCCGGCCACGGCCGTCAAGCAGTATATCGGCATGCTGATGGATGGCTATGTCGGACCATTGAGCAAGGGCCAGATGGAAATGCTGACCACCGCGTATGAGAGTAATGAGCGGCAGCTGGCGGTCGTCAATGATATCCTGCGTGTCGCCCAGCTCGATCTGGATAAAGTCGTCATCAAGCCGGCTTCCAAGAATCTGCATGACGTGGTCCAGGATGTGCTCAAAGATGTGCGCCCTGCTTTCGATGAACGCTCCCAGACCGTCCACTATAACCGGCCTGACTACAGTATCCACGCCGATATCGACAGCGAGTATTTCACGATGGCGCTCGGCAATATCATCGAGAACGCCAGCAAGTACACGCCACCAGGCGGTGCTATCCACTTGACGCTCGAAGGCTACTCGGGCGGTTCGACGACCATCGAGGTCCGTGATGAAGGCGTCGGCATCGCTGCCGAAGACATGGACAAGCTATTCAAGAAGTTCTCGCGCATCGCCAATCCTTTGTCGGTTGAGGTCGGTGGCAGCGGCCTGGGCCTCTATTGGGCCAACCAGGTGGTGGAATTGCACGATGGCACGATTCAGGTTTCCTCGACACCGGGCAAGGGTTCGACGTTCCTGATTACCCTGCCGCCGCGTCGCTGATCCGGTTGGCTCGGTAAAATGAAAAGCCGGACAGATATCTGTCCGGCTTTTCTATCGTGAACTCTGCGCATCATCAGCGCTGAATCGGCTACTGTACTGACCAGCCGCCATCGGACGGAAGTACCGCGCCGTTGATATTGACCGAGTCGTCACTTAGCAGGAAGCAGATCGAGGCTGCCAGGTGGCTGGCTTCGGCTGGCGCCGGCATGGTCGTCAGGATGCTGTTGACTCGCTCAGCACCAAGGTCGGAGGCGAATGATGCTTCAATGTTCGTCATGACGGCACCGGGCGCCACCATGTTGGTGCGGATGCCGCTTGGGCCGTACATGAAGGCCATGCTCTTGGTCAGGCCCACCACGGCGTGTTTGGAAACGGTGTAAGCCGTGCCTGCCATCGATGCCTTAAGGCTGGCTTCGGAACCGACATTGACGATGGTGCCGTTATGGCTGGCGAGCATCAGCGGTAACACGGCCCGGCTGAGCTTCATCATACCGTTCAGATTGACGTTCATGACCTTGTTCCAGATCTCATCCGACATCTCGTGCAGCGGTGTCATATTATCCATGACGCCGGCTACGTTGGCCAAGCCATGGACCGCATCACCGGTCGTATTGATGATGGTAGCGATGGTGCCTTCACTGGTGATGTCACCGGCGACGGTCTTGACGGACGAGCCAGGCAGTTCGTTCTGCAGCTCGGTCAAACGCTCCTCTGAAATGTCGACGGCAATCACCTGGCCACCCTCACGGACGATGCGGCTGGCCACTGCCTTGCCGATACCTGAACCGGCGCCAGTCACGATGATGGTCTTGCCGTCGAACCGGCCGACCGTGGGCCGTTCCTGCCAGGCTTGCTCCCCTGCTGATGGCGCTGGCTGGGCTATGGGTGCCACTGCCTGAATGTGAGGCGCGGGTTCCGGTTGTCCTTCAATATTCTCGGCTACGGATTGGCCATCGTTAGCCTGGCGGACCATGTCATCGAGCATGTCCTGGGTAAAGCGGCCGCCGCTCATAGAGACCAGCCGCTGCATCTGCATGTGCCTGACGATCTTGACGACACTTTCATTCTGACCGGCCTGCTTGAGCATGTCCCGGAAGATGACTCCGCCTACCGGGTGGTCCAACCACTGCGCGACAGTCGATTCGGCAGTGATGGCCGGGACGTCAGTTGGTGCCTTGGCTGGTTCTTCCGCGGGCGGTGCGGCCGTAACCGGCTCGTCCGTGGCCGCTGTCGTCGTCGGTTCAGCCGGTGTCGGCTGCGTCACGGGTCCGTCTGATTCCTCGGCCGTTGCTGGTAATGTTATGACCGGTAATTCTGATTGCTGAGGCTCCGGCTGGTCGGTGCTGTCAGGCGTGATCATCACTGGTTCATATTCCATGCCGTCAATGTGCTGCGGGTCGGAGGCCGGTGCGGCGGGTATGATCGGTATATCCGATGATTCCGGGGATGAGTCTTTGATTGGTTCTGATGCGTCGGCTTCATGATCTTCGACCATCGAAGGCGGCGTGGGGGCTTCCGGTACCGGATGGCCGTTCGCGAGTGCATGGACCTGCCGTTCCAGCAGGTCGACATCTGGAACCTGTCCTTCTGCGGTCGGGTTGTCTGCCGGTGTAGCTTGGTTCTGGTTGCTGTCCGCCGGTTCTACGACGGGCGCGGTGGCAGGAGCGGATTTTTGATCCTGCTGGTTGTCATCTTTGGGTTTGTCTTTGTGTAGAAAAAACATGCTTAGTCGTAATATCTCCTAAGTCTAAGCATTACCGGTATGGCAGGTTTTGTCAATGTGAACTATGGCATTTCCAGGCGCTGCAACAGGACGCGGGCCGTATTGGCGTTGCGAACGGTCATGTGAGCGTACAGATCGGTACCGACCAGCTTTCCAAGGCCGCTGCGCGTGGCCACGGCCTTATCTACTTTCCAGATGATGGCTCCCGTCGTATAACGTACTTCGTCGATGCCTTCACGTACCGGCAAGCTGTCTACGATATCCGGTGAGGCGTGGCTGTCCCATAGGTACATGATATCGCACTTCATGTCAGCGTCATTGCGCCACTCATCCGGAATCGCGGCAGCTATCGAGCGTATGGCTGGCAGATCCTTTATCAGTACCTTTATATCCAGCCCGAACTCCCTGCTGATGGCATCATGAACCACCCGTTCGACCTCTGCAGCTGAACGCTCGGAACCGAAGAAGATATTGCCACTGTTGATGTAGGTCGAGACATCGTCCAGACCGTCGGCGGCAAGGGTGCCCTTCAGCTGCGCCATCGACACCTTGTTATTGCCACCGACATTGATACCACGCAGCAGTGCTACATATCTCACGGTCTAATGCCTTTCCTTTCTCTAGAGTTTATCTATCCGAGTCAGAATCTCATCAAGCTCGTCCACTTCATGTTCATCCAGCCGGAGCTGTTCGGTCGCTAAGGCTACTGCCGCGGCACCAATGAATGAGCCATCGTACAGATCTCTACCCTGGCCCCGCTCAGCTACATATGTAACGATGTGCGGATGGTCCGAAACGGCAAATCCTTCAATATGTTTGATGACCCGCTCACCCGGTTCACATAGCTCCAGCATTTTCTTGCCAAGGTATGATGATGCCGTGTGAAGTTTGAGCTGCGCCCTAAACGGTAGCTCGTCAAAATGCGACTCTTGGCCTGGGGTGCCTTTGGTTGGAGCTATGACCGACTGTAACGGCAACTTGGCGAATGGATCCACTGCCATCAGTACTTTGTGCCTCTCCGAAAGGTACAGGTGTTCTTCCGGAGCGTTCTGTACTACGCGTTCAAACACGGTCAGGTTTGGTGTTTGCGTCCCGTGTTCAGCCGGTATGTTCATTTACCAATTATATCACAAAATAGTAATTTATACAACTTAGAAGTCGGCGATGACCAGCTTCTTCATCTCCATCATGTGCTCGAAAGCCTGCGGACGCTGCATCAGCTCGCCCATGTTGCGCGGTGTGACCTGCCAGCTGACGCCGAAGCGGTCCTTGAGCCAACCGCATTGCTCGGCCTCCGGTACGGCGGACAACTTGTCCCAGTAGTAGTCAATTTCTTCCTGGGTGTCGCACATGATCATCAGCGATATGCCTTCGTTGAATTTGAAGGCATGATCGGCTCCGCCGCCATCCATGGCTGCGAACCACTGTCCGGCTAGTGAGAAATCGCCGAACATCAGAGAGCCGGCTTTAGCTGGGCCACTGTCCTCCTGGTAAGGATTCATGGTGCCGGGCAGGCCATCCTTGAAGACCGATACGTAGAACCGGATCGCTTCCTCCGCATGGTTGGTCTGTTCCTGGGTGAACATCAATGATGGGATGATGAACGGACGCGGCTGGCCGTCCGGGTTGGTCAGCATCAGCTGCCAGCTGATGCCAAAGCGGTCCTGAATCCAGCCGTAGTGCGGACTGAACGGGTACTCGCCAAGCGGCATGAGCGCCTTGCCGCCTTCGGCCAACTTCTGCCACAGTTCATCCAGGTGCTCGCGGGCCTGCGGATCGGTAGCCGGGTCGAAGTTGAGCATGAACGAGATCGACGGGTTGGGTGTGAAATCCGGACCGGCGTTGACCGCGATGAAACGGAAGTCGTGCAGGCTGAAGTCGATGGTCAATACCTTGCCGGCCAAATCTTTTTGGAAGTCGGCCAGACCTTCTTCCGGATAGGTGGCTGTCTCGATTATCTTGCCGTCACTAAAGGCGGATACGTAAAAGTCGACGGCTTCCTGGGCGTTGCCAGCGTACCATAGGCTGGGAATGATGTTCTGATCGGTCATGATGGCTATGAATCTCCTCGGTTGTTATGATTACCTGTCGGTCCGGCCGTGCTATTCGGGCTGGTCAGGCCTGTCGGGCTGGTCAGGCTGATAACCGGGGTTCATCCACATCGGTTCCCAGTTGTGTCCATCCGGGTCCTGGACCTCATAGCCGAACATCGCATCCTCGCTGATACCGGTATCCACCTGATAGACGTTACCACCATTAGCCTTGGCAGTGTCAGCGAAGGCTTGGACCTCTTCTTTGGATTTGAGGCTGAGTGCCAACAGGACGCCACTGGTCGTCTTAGTGTCGGCGATCGTCTTGTCTTGCAGGAATCCACGGTAAAATTCGTGTGTCAGCAACATGACGTAAATGGAGTCCGACCACACCATGCAGCTAGCCTGTTCACCGGAAAACGTGTCGTTCTTAATGAAGCCGAGTGCCTCATAGAATTCCGTCGATCGTTTAAGGTCGCTGACCGGCAGATTGATGAAAACTTGTCTGTTCATGGCATGCTCCTAGTGTCGTACGGAAATTAGTGTAAGGTTTGGTGCAAACAGTATGACATAGTCGGCAGGTCTGTAACTGTGAAAATTACCACTAACGCGGCTTCGCTCAGCGCGATCCAGATAAATTGACAGTAAAGCATAAAAGTTATATACTTATTACTAAGTATAGTTATGAAACGTAGTGGATCGGATGATAGGGGTTGGCGCGACTATGGGGGCCATGGTCCAGTCATAGTGCTATTGCACGGCTTTCTTGGATCCATGCGGTATTGGGACAGGCTGGCGCCGTTGCTGGTTGCGGCCGGTTTCCGCGTAGTGGCGCTTGACCTGCTTGGCTTTGGGGCGGCTCCTAAGCCACGTGACTCGGCGTATGGGTATGAAGAACATATCGCGCACATCGCCGACATGCTGCGACGTCATGGTATCGGCGACCACGTACCATTGATACTGGCTGGCCATTCCATGGGCGCACTCATCGCCAAGCGCTTTGCCCTTGCCTATCCTGACCGAGTATCGCAGCTGGTGCTGATGCATCCGCCCTTGTATGACGGACCGGAACAAGCGCGTAGCACATTGCGGCGGACGAGCCGTACGTATCGCATCCTGTTGGATTCGCGGTATCGTAACCTACTGTGGCCGGCTATACGGTTGCTAGCTGCCGGTACGTTGCGGCACCGACGTTGGTCCCGTGAAGGATCCCTGGCCAATATCATCGAGCGGGCCGAGGCATTCACCGACCTTGCCCGGCTGAACCAACCCACCCTGCTGATCGTCGGCACATCCGATCGGCCGGAGTACCAGCGTAACCTGGCGGCCCATGATCTGCCTACTAACGTGCGACTGGAACTGATTGCCGGTGGCCACCATTCGCCACGCCGTCAGGCGACGCAGCTGGGCCGGCTGACCACTGGCTTTCTTAAGTCGTCAAAGACAGCTTAGCGTAGCCGGCCACCAGCCGCGCCAATGGTTTCGCCGGAAACATAGCTTGACTCCTGGCTGGCTAGAAATACGTACAGCGGTGCCATTTCGGCCGGCTGCCCCGGCCTGCCCAATGGGGTTTCCTGGCCGAAGCTGGTCAACTTTTCCTGCGATTGGCCATGTGACGGTTGGAGCGGTGTCCAGACCGGGCCGGGTGCCACGGCATTGACGCGGATACCTTTCGGTGTCAGTTCCTGGGCTAGGCCACGGGTGAAGGCCAGGATGGCGCCTTTGGTCGAAGCATAATCTAATAAGCCCGGCGAGGGCATGGTTGCTTGGATAGACGTCGTGTTGATTATGGCCGAACCCGGTTTGAGGTACTGCAGGGCTTCTTGGCAGATCCAGAACATCGCAAAGACATTGACCGTGAATGTCTTGGTCAGCTGGTCGCTCGGCAGTTTTGCAAAATCGTCGGTGAATATCTGCTTACCGGCATTGTTGACGATGATGTCCAGACCACCGAGCGCCTTGTTCGCCTCGTGGGGCAGACCACGGGCAGCCGCTTCATTGGTCAGGTCGGCCGGTAGCATCACGACGTGGACGCCCTCCTGTTCGATCTCAGCCTTAGCCTCATCGGCATCGGCCTGCTCGGCTGGTAGATAGCTCATGGCGACATCAGCGCCTTCGCGGGCGAAGGCTAACGCCACTGCCCGGCCGATGCCACTATCGGCGCCGGTGACCAATGCTTTCCTACCCTTCAGCCGGCCGTGACCGGTGTAGCTGTCGGCGCCGTGGTCGGCTTTGGGCGTCATGTCCTTGTCGAGGCCCGGTTCGGGCTGGGTCTGTTCGGGGATGTCCGGGGTCGGATATTGTGAACGTGGGTCCTGCATGTCGTATTGGTTCGTCATGATGGCTGGTCTCCTTAATCGGTATAGGTTGAGCTAGATACTGTAGCCATACTGGACCTATCTGCCGCCGGTTGCTGTGAAAAATCCGATATCACCGGTCTGAAAGCGGCTAGCGTGAGCTACAATATATGACGCTATGATAAGACGAACAGTAACCCGTGCCCTGGATCCGTTACTTCGCTCCGTACGCCGTCGACCGGTAGTGTACGGTCTGGCTGCGGTATTTCTGATGTCCCTCCCGATCCTGGCCGTGTTCGTGGCCGAAGCGGTGGTGGAGCCATATGATACATATGTCCTGTCGCCCGATAAGGTGCGTGACGAGCATGTCAAGGTCGGCATGGTACTTGGTGCCGGAATCACTGACGACGGTAAGCCGTTCCGTGAGTTACGCGCCCGTCTGGACGTGGCTGCCGAAGGCTTGCGGCGTGGTGACGTCGACAAACTGATCCTGTCCGGTGACAACCGTTTTACCAGTTATGATGAACCGACTGCCATGATGAAGTATCTGATTGACGTCAAGGATGTACCGGCGGATAAACTGCAGCGTGATTTTGCTGGTCGCAGCACCTATGAGTCCTGCCAGCGTGCCCATGATGTCTTCGGACAGTCGCGGCTGGTGGTGTATAGCGCGGGTTCTCATCTGCCCCGGGCTATTTACTTGTGCCGGCACTTCGGAATCGAAACGTACGGCGTCGCCAGTGGCGTCGAAGCCAACAATGCCGGACGGCGTGAACCGTTAGCACGTATCAAGGCGCTATATAACGTCCATGTCCGTGGCGAAAACACCATACTCGGTTCACCGGTCAAGTTGTGATGTAATAACGAATCCTGCGGTCTGCCGGCTTTCAATCATCAGTCATCTTGCCTATAATCGCCGGCATGGATAGCCGTAAGCGTAGCCTGCTCAGATTGGTGGCGTTGGTGATGTGCCTCATGTCGCTGGCCATGGCTACGTCGGTGGCGGCCGGCCGGGCCGACGACCGTAGCCCGGCATTTCCTCCTTCATCGCACCCGGCGCAGCGCTCCGGTAAGCCGGCTAACGGCGTGGTCAAGCCTTCCGAGCTGCCGTGGGGCGGACGTACGCTCCTGGCCGGTAATCGGCTGGTTGCCCTATACGGCACGCCGGGCGAGCCGGCACTTGGCGTACTCGGCGAGCAACCGCTTGATGCCAGTCTGCAGCGTGCCCGCGAACTGGCGGCCAGCTATCAGCCGCATACCCAAGACAGGGTCATTCCAACCCTGGAAATCATCGCCAGCGTCGCGTCCTCCAGCCCCACGGCCAATGGTGATTATTCGGCCGAAATTGACGCCGATAGACTGCGTCCGTGGGTCGAAGCCGCCGGCAAGGCTGGCATGTACGTGGTGCTTGATCTGCAACCCGGCAGGAGTGATTTCCTGATCCAGGCCAAAGCCTATGAGTCGTTGCTTAAGCTGCCGCATGTCGGCCTGGCGCTTGATCCGGAATGGCGTGTCAATGCCGACCAGGTGCCGCTCGGGGTCATCGGTTCGGTCGGTATCGATGAGGTCAATGCCACGGCCGGTTGGCTGGCCGGCTTGGTCAAAGCCGGTAAACTGCCGCAGAAGTTATTCCTGGTCCATCAGTTCAGGCTGGATATGGTACGTGACCGCGAGCGGTTGGACATGGCACATGGCGAGCAGCTGGCATACATGATCCAGATGGACGGGCATGGTTCTCAGGCTCAGAAATCTGATACTTGGAACGTTCTCAGAACTGGCGCACCGGCTGGTATCTCATTCGGCTGGAAGAATTTCTACGACGAGGATTCGCCGATGCTGACCCCGCAGCAGACCGTGATGCTGTCGCCTTCGCCAGCGTATGTGTCGTATCAATAGCCGGCCGATCTAGTCGGCTACCACGATCAACCGTTCCCGGTAGGTGTCGCTGGCTTTGTCGAACGTGCCGCCGCAGGTTATCAGGTGAAGTTCGCGGCCGGATGTGCCGCTGGCTTGGTATAGCGGACCTGCCGCATCGGCGGTCTTATATGACCTGACCGACCTGACCGTGAATGACCTGGATGTCTTATTGCCCATTTCAACTTGTATGTCGTCACCGGCTGTAAGCTCATGGAGCCGTTTGAATACGCCGTCGGCATAGCGGCCGCTGACGTGTCCGTTCAAGATGCTGACGCCGTCGGTGCCTGGCACGGCACCACGGTCGTACCAGCCTACGAAGCCGATGTTGCTTGGCGTGGCCATGGCATTGTCTTTGGTGACGCCGACCGGCTGAATATAGGCATGGATGCCGAGTCTGCTGATACGCAACGAACGGGGCCTATCAGCTGCTACGGTGTAGCTATCTGAAACTGTCCCTACCCTCTTTTCGCTCGGTTCGTCATCGGTAGTCACGGTGGTGGTCGGCGGTACCGTCGGTCCGGATCCGAAATGTGTGCGGCTGACGTAATCATGGGTGAACCAGACGCCATATGACACGATTCCAAGTACCGCTACCATGGAGAGTATGGTCAGTGGCCGGTACCTTCGGCGTGGGCTTGGCCGGCGCTTAGGTGTTGGCTCAGACCCGGACATTGCGGAGACGTCGGGCTGTCCAGCCCAAGGCGAGCCCTGCAGCTGTGATTGCTATGACGATTGGCAAACGGTTGTCGGCCGGTTCCACTCCGGTATTAGGTACGCTCACGGCTGATGCCGCCTTAGCGTCGGTGATGCTAGCTGTGGCGGAGCCGTCCTGGCCGGCCTGACCGCTTGGTTGTGGGGCCGGCGGTGCAGGTATCATGGCCGGATTGGTGCCGACGTATACCTGATTGCCGTTTATGGCCCGCGCCGCCAGACGGCTGCGGTCGGCAGATCCGGCAACCGGCGACCAGCCGGAATCGGCAGGAACGCCCGTTTCTGGTGACCAGGTCACACCGCCATCATCCGAACGATATAGGTCTCCAGTGGTGCTGAGCGATCCGAAGTCAAAGAAGTATTGGCTGGCAATCAGGGTCTGTCCGTCGTTGGATATGACGATGCCATTCCAGTACTGCGCGCCGGGGATGCTTATTGGCAGCCAGTTCATGCCATAGTCGGCAGATTTGACTATCGTGCCATCACCGGCAGCTGCTGCGAAGTGCTGTCCGTTCTGCGATACGTTGACCGTCGTCCAGTCGTGGGTGCCGATACCGGTTTGTGGCGTCCAGGTGACGCCGTAGTCGCTGGAGGTATACACCATGTCACCCAAGTAAGCTATTGCCATGTGCTGCGCATCGCCGGACATCGAAAGACTGATGATCGATGCACTGGCTGTGGGTGTGAAACTGGTCCAGGTGGTTCCACCGTTCTGAGATTTGAATACCACACCGGTATTGCCGGAGTCGGCCATGATGATGTGCATGCCATCGGATGATATGGCTAATTTCTCAATGAACGAAGTACCCGGAACGACACTGCTGGTCCAGGTGACGCCATGGTCGGCCGATTTCCATAACAGGTTGTCTGCCGCGACGGCGTACATCAGGTTGCCGTCGCCCGAAACCGCTACGCCGGACCAAGGCTGGCTGCTGGAGCCGACTTGTTCGGTCCAGTTGGCACCGTAGTCGTCAGACGTGAACAGATTGCCGCCGATGTTGCCACAAAGCATATACTGCCCGGAGCCAGACGAAGCCAATTGCGGACAAGTGGCCGATGCTAAACCATTCGCCGCCACCCAGGTATAACTGCCGGCCGCCATGGCCGGCGTCGCATATGCCAACACCAATGCGACCCCTAACGCCGTTCCCCAGACCGTGGCTAGTCGCCTGATTTTGATAAGGCCTGCCAGATGGACGTATCCCATAATACCGTAACCCTCATTAACTCGTTAGTCGTAAGTATAAGCGTTGTTGAAAAGGTTGGCAACGTGAAATGACCTGCAATCCGATGAACGCCAGCAGACAAAAAACTATGTCGTTTTGGTCAGGTCTTCCGGGCAGACATCGATGAGTTCTCGGACCATCATCGAGCCGAGTAATCGCTGCCAGGTAGCCACATCGCTTTCCGGCGTGATCATGTGTCTGCCATCGCTCAGTTCGCCCGTATATTCAGGGCCGGTATTCACGTTGAAATAGTACCGGCTATCCGAGCTGCGTGATAGTGTCTCTGACCTGGGGTCGGCGCTATCGCGGTTCCTACTGAAAGCGACTACCTGTTCCGGCCGTGAGTTACCGGTACCGTAAGCGCGTTCGACTGACCGCGGCTGCAAGTCTTCGTGCGTCAGAACACCATTACGCATCCAGACGGTATCGTGGACGAACCTGGCTAATTCGAACGCTCGTGACTGCTGATTCATCATGGTACGTTTTATACCATGATTTTCAATATGATGCTAATATTAGTAGCTAGCTTTGCTGCGGAACAAGCTCTTGCAAATGCCACTGGTTACCGTCCGGGTCGGTAAAACGGGTAAAGATTCCCCAGGGCAGCGTTTCGATGTCGGTCACCTCAATGCCATTGTCGTGCAGTTGATCGTGGGCTGCCTGGGCGCTGGCGACGACCATCTGAATGCTCTGGGTGCCCACTTTCATATCAGTGGTGCCTTCGCCGATGACGACCGAGCAAGCCGAGCCCGGAGGCGTCAGTTGTACGAACCGCAGTCCGGGTTGTACCTTGAAGTCGTGGTCGACGTTAAAACCGACTTTCTTGTAAAACTCAATCGCCCGGTCGGTGTCACTGACGGGTACTGGTACTAATTCGATCTTCATGTCCATGGTGTGTTCCCTCCTGTATGCCGTTAACCTTTGTAGTTGTCCGGCTCTTCATAATAATACGACTGGTCAATGCCCTTCATGTATACTTCACGGTCGTTAATTTTATCAGTCAGGGCATATCGGAGTAGTTCACGAAGCTCCAGACTCTTGACGTGGCTGCGTACGATGGCTTCGAAGT
>JALQUD010000039.1 GCA_023268595.1 Candidatus Saccharimonadia bacterium | reverse complement strand
CCTCATCCAACACCTCCGGACCGTCATGAGATGCCAAAACGGACACCGCCAGCGCGCCATCGGTACCGATATTCGATAACGAGGGCTCACCGTCTACTTCTTTCAGAATCTGTAGCATTCTAGCGCTACGCTCTTTGGTGTTACGCTCCAACTCCGCTTTCTCGGCATCAAATTGCGAGGGGTCATCAGACGCGAAGTATCGGCACACGAAGTCCTTCTTCTCGATCTGGTCAGCTTCTAATAATTGCGCCAGTTCTGCGGCTAATTCCGTGTACTTCATAAGATATGATTATATAAGAATAATGAGTGCGGCGGCAGATGGGCATAGGCAAGGCCTATGAGTATCCCATCTGCCGCCTGGCACACCTCCTCTCTTGGATCGATGTGTCGCATGACTATGAATGTCATACGATCAGCTCGTATCGCCCCGGTAATCGGATTCGATGCGCGTCAGCGGCATGGTGTTCTCGGACGGACCGGACTCCACATCGGCGTCACGAAAGACGGCTCCGGGCTTCGCATCATCACCGTTATAGTCATCCACGGGCGAGTGGGTCGGCCTGCCGGCAAAGGGTGAGAGCAGGTCAACGAACTGCTTAGGATTGGGCACGTAGTGGATGATCTGATTGGCATCTCCGCCATTCTGCACCGCCGAACCAATGGTCAACGAGCCGTAACGTAGCGCACTCTGCGACTCATTTCCTGAGCCAGCCTTCTTCACCTCCAGAATATTGGCATGATAGAAACGCGTGATGTTGGATGAACCCCACCTAGTAGCCTTGAACAGCGGCGGTGGCGACTCGATGAGCAGTACTCCGACGTTAGTCACCAGGATGTAACCGTACAGCCAGGGCCAGGACCTGACGTAGGCAGCCAGCACGATGACAAACATGAATACCAGTGGCATCAATGGCAGTAACCAATCGGCCGGGTTGAGACGGACTTTGTCGACCAAAGCCAGACATACTGCCAAGACAACCATGAGTACCGCAGCCACAGCATGCAGACGAAGCATCACTATAAGCTTAGCGATTGAGTGACGCTCGACCAGATATATCCGGTTCTCGCGAACGTCTTCGCCAAAGATCAGATAGTGTCGGACACGATTGAAATGCCTGTCTGAAACTCGCTGACCCAGATACTTCGACTTTGGGTCCGGCACGACACAGCCTTGCTCTTCCGACCATTCTTCATCGCGCTTCTCGTTCCAGACGCCGATGCGGAAGAACCACGCGAACGCCGCCAGAACCAACGCGAGGATGGTGATAATCGACCACCACACACTACCTAGTCCTGTACGAGCGACAGAGACAGCGATGAACGCCACAAAACACGACAGTCCGGTTTTCCACGTACTGCTGATAGCATCCATGACCGGAGTCCTCCATTCCTAGAGAGTAGATGTACGTTCTCAACCTTGAATATCAGGTGGAGACTGCATAATTACATCATAAATTCTGTATTGGGTAAAGATTGACTCCGTGGACCGAGGGTTACTTCTTAGACTTGCCGGCTTTGACGGTCTTCGGAGCCCGGTTCTGGGTCATGGCGATGACTGAGAATACCAAGGCTACCGCAGCGATACCGAGCGCAGTGTTGGTACGACCGCTGCCATCATTGTCGTCCGAACCGGTGTTCGCGGCTGGCGCGGCCGAATCTGAGCCGCCACTGAGTTTATCGACGACCTTGGTCTCGGAGTATGGACCCTTGTCGCTCGGTCCGTCACCGTGGTTTGCAGACGGTTTAGGAGCCTGATCCCATGAGACGACACGTCCGTCGGCATACGTCTGGTAGGCCTTCCATTGCAGGCTGGCCTTATCTGCCGGCATCTGGGCCGTGAACTCAAAGTCATCACGCTGGCCGACCGGAACACTGCCGCCACTCCAGATGATTTCCTTGACCACAGCTTCCTCGCCCTGGCCTTCCTTGACGGTGTCGATGGTCCAGCCCGGTTTGACGTCCGGCGTCACATGCTGGATATTACCGGGCACCTCCAGACGCACCTTGACGGTCGGAGAATCGCCTTCGGTAGGTACACCCACGGTGAACTGCTGGTAGGCGGCCGTCTGGGCTTCCGCCGGCTTGACGACCACATGCGCCGACGCCACGCCGCCAAGCAATCCGGCAAAGACAAGCGTCAGCCCACTTATACTTATAAGAGATTTACGAGCTGTCAGCGCCATGGGACGACATCCTTTTATGCTTACGTTTATGTGTCCATATAACCACGACCGGCGCGCCAGGACAATAAAGCCGGTCGTATCCGCATAAAAATGGTATATTGCGACCATGGCCCATCCCAACGATCAGTTCACACGCTCTATGACATTCGTAACCGGTAATGCAGGCAAGCTGCGCGAAGTCCAGGCTTTAGCGCCAGCCTCCATGTCGCTGGACTCCAGGTCACTGGAACTCGATGAAGTTCAGAGTCTCGACCTGGAAAAGATAGTCCGGCATAAGCTCCAGCAAGCTTACGCAGCCATAGGATCCGCCGTTATCGTCGAGGACACCGGGGCCGGCCTGGAGAGCCTTGGCGGCCTGCCGGGGCCGTTCGTCAAATTCTTCGTCGCCGAACTTGGCAGCCCAGCCTTGCACCGCCTGAGCGATAAGGCCGCCGACAAGGTTACGGTCAGCTGCGTGGCCGGTTACTACGATGGCTCCACGATGCTGTTCGGGAACGGTACCATCACGGGGATGGTCTGCGAGCCGCGCGGCTCTAACGGATTCGGTTTCGATCCGACCATCATCCCGGACGACCAGCCCGACGGCCAACGCCTGACCATGGCCGAGATGCCACTGGAGGCTAAGAATGCCGACAGCCACCGTGCGCGGGCTTTCCGCGACCTGTTCAGCCGGATCATGAAATATCACGCCACACGGACAACACAAACAGGTCTTGGCGAAACCGGCCGTAGATAGTATAATCACCTCTGTTGATCATATCGGCTCGTCAGGGCCGGCCAGTCGATAGGCCAATAGACAGGCTCGTAGACAGTAAGTATGGCGGATGTAGCTCAGTAGGTTAGAGCGTCTGATTGTGGCTCAGAAGGCCGTGGGTTCAAATCCCATCATTCGCCCCATGCATCGACGACAAGCTCCGTCCGGAGCGACACAAGGACCCCTTTCTGGGGGTTCTTTTTTATTCCCCTCAAACGCTCCGCACCGTCTGTGCGATATCTCACTGTCCGCTATATTGTGCGCCGTCATACTGTTGGCACATATTATCACCCGACCGGAAGGAGCACGCCATGTCCGAACAGCCCAGCCAGCAAGAGAAAGCCCGCCTATTCAAAGCACTGCATGTCAGTGGCGATCCCATCATCCTGTTTAACGTCTGGGATGTCGATTCAGCATTGGCCGTGGCTAGCCAGGGAGCCAAAGCCATCGCTACCAGCCACCACGCTATAGCCAATTCATACGGTTATGAGGACGGTGAAAGCATGCCCCTGGAACTCGATCTTAACAACATGCAACGCATTGCCGATGCGACCGAGCTGCCCGTCAGCGTGGATTTTGAAACCGGCTACGGCGGCACGCCTACGGAAGTCAAAGCATCAGTTGCCCGCGCTTTAGCGACCGGCATCGTCGGCATCAACCTGGAAGACCGGGGCGAATCAGATGGTGAGCTGCGGGAATTGCAGGACGCCTGCGACCGCATCACAGCTGCCCGCGCGGCGGCCGATGAACGCGGCGTAGACCTGGTGATCAATGGCCGGACTAATCTGTTCTTCTACGCTAGCGATGACGAAAAAGCCAATGACGACATCGTCGATAAACTGCTAGAGCGGGCCAAAGCTTTCAAGGATGCCGGGGCAGACTGCTTCTTCGCACCCGGTATGAGCGACATCGGGCAGATACGACGCCTATGCGCCGAATCGCCGCTGCCCGTCAATGTCATCTGGTTCCCAGGGTTTCCTAGCCCACACGACCTGTCGCAGGCTGGAGTCAGCCGGATAAGCTACGGCCCCGGCCCGTATTTGGACATGATCGAGTGGCTGAAGGACAAAGCTGGCAAAGCACTCAGTGACAAGTAGTGTTGGCTTTGCAAGTTCATGGTATGGCATGAACGCAAGACTCGTAGTATAGTCGGACTTACCAGTAGTGGAGTGCTGGAGGGTATTACATAAGCACGAAAACGCAATGAGAGGGGTTCCTATGAAACGTATGAAACACATGATGCACGTCACACCGCAAACCGCACGCCGCACCCTGGCCACGGCCGCCGGCGCAATCCTAGCCACACTCGCCTGCTTGCCAGCATCAGCATCGGCCCAGAGTGCGGCTCCAGCCAGCCAGACATTCCAGGTCAGCCTGTCACCGCTTAACAACTCTGGTACCAGCGGCAGCGCTACACTTACGCTGACCGGCACCCAGCTCAAAGTCAGCATGAAAGCTACTGGCGCCTCCGCCAATCTGCCGCATGCCCTGCACATCCAGGTCGGCGGCCAAGCCAAATGCCCGGTTCCAGCAGCCGACAAAGACGGCGACAAACTGATAAACGGCACCGAGTCGATCGCCTACACCGGCCCAGCCAAAGTCTCCCTCACAACCTCCGGTGACACCAGCGCCAAAAGCGTCCTGTCAGCTGAACGCATGCCCAAGGCGGACGCCAAAGGTAACATAAGCTACGACCGCACCTTCACGCTTCCAGCCGGCGTGACCGCCGCTGATATGACCAAGGCCAGCATCGACCTGCACGGTATCAGCAGCCTGTATGATGACAAAGCTAAGTACGACGGCTCCAAGAAGAGCGACCTGTACCCGGCGCTGCCATTCGAAGCTACCGTACCAGCAGCCTGCGGTGTGCTGAGCAGCGCGCCTACCAGTGGTGCAGCCACCGGTGCAGGCTCGGTAGACGGCATTGAATCACCAGCCTTGCTCGTAGCCGGCGCTGCTGCCCTGGCGGCCGCAGGCGGTGCGATCATCATCGCCCGTAAGCAACTGGCAAACGGACGCGATTAACCATTTAGGATCTGTTACGTTCCGTTCAGGCACACTACCGAAAGGCAACCACCTGGCAGTCATCTGTCTGGTGGTTGCTTCGTTATTCGCCATCAGTGGCATCGCCGCCATAACGCGCGGCCTGCAGGACCAGCGCTCGGTCAGCCATAGCCGTAGCGTTGGCGATATCCCGGAAATAGGCTCTCCAAAGCCGAAAGACGGTGTCTTTACCGGCTTCGCCAAACCGACGAGTCTGTCGATTCCGGCCGTCGGCATAACATCCGACCTGACGACCGTCGGCAAGACCGCTGCCGGCGGGATAGATACGCCGAAAGCTCCGGACTTCGATAAAGCGGCCTGGTATCATGACTCGCCCGCCCCTGGCCAGTACGGCGCGTCGGTGATCGTCGGCCACGTCGACTCATACGCTAACGGTGACGGACCATCTGTCTTTTATGCGCTCCATAAGCTTAAACCCGGTGATCAGGTACTGGTAAGCCGTGACGACGGCAGCACCGTGACGTTCAAGGTGTACGCCCTACGTGAATACGGCCGGGAGAAGGTACCACCCCAACAGGTATACGACCCGCACACCGGCAACGCCGAACTGCGCCTGATCACGTGTAGCGGAACCTTTGATACGGCTAGCGGTGAATACACCGACAATACCGTGGTCTTCGCCACCATGACGTCGGCGACACCGGCACGCGATCTTTCCGCCAAGCCGTCCTGAGCAACGGCCTCAAGGTGTTATATACTGGTGCTTAAGAAACAGGAGATTGCTTATCATGCGCAAGGCCTTGGACTTTCTGCGTCAGTATAAATTTTTCAGCACCATCATCGTCACCAGCCTGATAGGTATCGGACTTCAGTTATCAGGACATGGTGACTGGGCGCGCTGGCTGGTAAGCGGCGTAGCCCTGGCCACCTGTCTGCCATTGCTCTGGGATATGTGGCACGATTTGCGTAGCGGCACCTATGGCATAGATATCCTGGCTGTCACAGCTATCGTCACATCGGTGATACTCGGCGAATACTGGGCCGCAGCCGTGATCGTCATCATGCTAACCGGCGGCGAGGCGTTGGAAGATTACGCTGAGCGGCGAGCCAAGACGGAGCTAAGCGCCCTGCTGGAACGGGCGCCACAGAAAGCGACCGTGTTACGTGGCCGCAAGACCGTCAGCGTGAAGGCCAGTGACGTGCAAGCCGGAGACAAGCTGCTCATCAAACCCGGTGAGATCGTTCCGGTCGACGCTACCATTCTGGACGGTTCCGGTGACTTTGACGAGTCCGCCCTGACCGGTGAAAGTCTGCCGATAGCCAAGCAGACTGGCGACGACATCCTGAGCGGTAGCGCCAACATCGATGGCGCCATCACCGCCAAGGCGCTCCGCAATGCCAAAGAAAGCCAGTATGGGCAGATCGTCAAACTAGTCCAGGCAGCCAGCAAAAGTCAGGCACCGTATGTGCGGTTGGCGGACCGCTATGCCATCCCGTTCACGATCATCGCCTTCACTATCGCCGGTTGCGCTTGGATCGCGACCCACGATCCGATGCGCTTCCTACAGGTCATCGTAGTGGCGACCCCTTGCCCGCTCATCCTGGCGGCACCGATCGCCATCATATCCGGCATGTCGCGCAGTGCCAAGGCCGGAATCATCGTCAAACACGGTGGCGCGCTGGAGCGTCTCGCGGAGGCTAAGAGCCTAGCCTTTGACAAGACCGGCACGTTGACGCTTGGCAAGCTCGAAGTAGCAGGTGTCGAGACGGTATCCGACCTTCACTCACGCGACGAGGTCCTGAGCATGGCAGCCACTCTGGAGCAGCAATCAAACCATGTCGTAGCCAAAGCTATCGTCGATGCAGCCAAGTCTGACGGGCTCAAACTGGCAAAGGTCAAACAGCTCAATGAGAAGGCCGGGCAAGGCCTGTCGGCGACGTACGCTGGCAAGCAGGTGTTGGTCGGGCGGTTATCCTATCTGCAGGATCACGACGTGGACGTGAGCGGCCTTACTCAGCGCAGCGCCGGCATCACCACCTATGTGGCCATCAATGGCAAGCTGGCTGGCGTCATAAGCTTCAGCGATACGATCCGCCCCGAGAGCGCCGATACCATCAGCCGGCTGAAGGCACTCGGATACAAGACCATTCATCTGGTTACTGGCGACAATGCCGGCAACGCGCAGCGCATTGCCAAGCAAGTCGGTATCCAGGACGCCGATATTACCGCCGACGCCCTACCTGCCGATAAACTTCGTGCCATTGAAAAACTCGGCAAACCGGTAGCCTTCATCGGTGACGGCGTCAATGACGCTCCAGTGCTGACGGCCGCCGATGTCGGCATCGCGCTTGGCGCCCGCGGTTCGACGGTGGCCAGCGAGTCGGCCGATATCGTCATCATGAAGGACGACGTCAGTAAGGTCGCCACCGCAGCCGGTATCGCCAAGCGGACGTTCTCCATCGCTACCCAAAGCATCATGATCGGTATCGTCATCAGCATCGGACTGATGGCGGTCTATGCTACCGGCAAGTTCTCGGCCCTGAGCGGCGCTATCGTCCAGGAGCTGGTCGATGTCATCGTCATTTTCAATGCCTTGCGCGCCCATACTGGCAAGACTGAGTAATAATCCCTTCAGACCAACAAGGCCCCGGATCGTCGGATCACAGGGGCTTTTGTTAGTTGAGCAGCAAGACGACCGCCAGTGGCACGAACAGATTGTCGGTACCGGCTACCGACAGGTTCTCCAGTCCGGTGGCGATCAGAGCTACGATCAGGATCTTCAGCGGTCCGAGTTGCATGGCACCGAGCAGGTTGCACGCAACCAGGATGATGATCGCCATGACGAAGAACGTGGCAGTCCCCTGCCTGGATTTGACGTGGCCGAAGACTTTGTATTGTTTGACATTATCGAGCAGCGTACCGACCAAAGCTGCGAAGCCATCAGCTACGCCCATGATAAGCATGGCGGCCACGAATGCCCACTCACGGTCGCAGAGCACTGCCGCAGTACCGATTCCCATCGCGAAGAACAGCTCACCCCAGGTGCGTCGCTTGACGCCATGGATAGCCCGGAACAGATGTGCCGTCCGCGAGGCCATGATACCCACGAACATCAGCAGGCTCATCAGCTGGATCTGGTTCCATTCCATGAAGAACGGCCAGGTCGCCGCGAAAGCCGCCACCGTGATATGGATGAACTTACGCGTCACTTCTGCCTGTAACAGATGGACGTGGCGAAGGTATTCACCCAGGAAAATCAGCAGGCCTACGCCCGCCAATGCGATTGCCAACGGAATCATGCCACCATTATGGCACATCCGCGGTCGTACGCGCAGTGCAATGGCCGGTCGTACCGGGAACTAATACAGCTCTTCGTCGCCGAACAACCGAGTACGCATGGTGTACAGCCGGAAGAAAACCACTAAGGCATGCAGGCACACAAACCACTCAGCTATAGCCAGGACGACGCGAAGGCCGTCGCGTGCCAGGTTCTCGCTCAGGATGACCGACTCAGCGATGCCGAATGCGCTGGCCAACAACGGGACCGTCCCGGCAAAGAAAAATACGATAGCCAGTAGCAGCATACCGGTACGCCACATCACGCCGCGCCAGAATGTCTTGGTAAGCGGACTCTGCTCCACCTGGCCACCTCGGGCCATACGGATTTCCTGCCGGCTCTGGCGCAGTTCCCTAAGCGAGTGGACACCGTACTCGAAGCCGACATATACCAGGAATCCGGCGAAGCCCCACATCACCGCGATCAGCGTCTTGTTGAGCGCATTACTGGTCAGCAATTCGGTGAGCGGCTGCACGACGTGCTCACTGTAAGCGATCGCCCATTGGCCATCGAAGATGCTTGGCAGAGCCACGCCCACATCGACGCTGCGCAGCACGATGTTAACCACCACCCTGCTGAAGGCGATAAGCCCGCAGAT
>JALQUD010000038.1 GCA_023268595.1 Candidatus Saccharimonadia bacterium | reverse complement strand
GCCATGCGAGCACCGTAGTTACACGGTTCGCAAGACATGGTGACTCGCAGCATCACGCCATCTATCGCCAGCACCGCACCGGCACGAATTTCAGCGTCGTCAGCTAAGACGATGTTGCATCGTGCCCCTTGCGACGAAACGCCATGCGCCGCCAGACTTTCGGTTAGGCCGATTGTCACTTGGCGTGGCGTCCTACCGGACGGGTTAGCATCGTTCGCGATCCCTTGGCCGCTCCGAAGCGTCATCGTTGACACTTCTTGCATCGGAGCAGCCTTTCTGGGCTTGATGTGAAGCGATGCAACCCGTAGCGCGTCCGGCACCTACTCGCCTAGGCGGTCTGCCGGAACCACGAGTGTCGCCTTAGCGGCGGACACTTGGTCAGGCTCGCCGCCCAGAATGCGCCGGGTACGGCTGAGCGTGCTGTTGAACCGATTGTCCCAGTACTGCGCGCTCATCACCAGCGGTACATCCGCAAGGTGGGAGAGTTCGCGATCCTGGTTGAGCCGGTGGTACAGCCACTCGGGCTTTGGCTTGACGCGGATGGCCAGCTCAAAGAACGGTCCCCGCCGAGTGTTCGGCAGGAAGTCGAACGGAGCGAACGCCATGACCCAGGCCTGCGTATCCACCACGGGGTAGCGGAGGTACAGCGCCTGGCCGTCGTTGGTCATCTCGTCGCGCTCCAGCCAGAAGTCGCTGTACTCGGCCAGCAGGCGCATGATCTGCACCGCATCACGAGCATGCACGACCTGCGGCATCAGGAGGCTCAGCACGTTGGTCTCGGGTCGCTCGATGGCGTCCGCGACCTGTGCGTTCAGCTCGGCGACGAGCTGCGACGTGACCGCCTGAGGATCTCCACCGTAGACGGCGTAGTCCCAGCCCATCAGCTCGGCGTCCTTGGCGACCAGCCTTGCGAACTGGCAGCCGTTCTGGCCGCGCACATGCCAGTCGCGCTGAGCTTCGGCGTAGTGGCGCGCCCTCTCGGACAGATCACTGTCCACCGTCTCAGCAGCAACGGCATGGTGGTAGGTGTCGGGATGCGGGAACTTCCGGTCACCGAACTGCTCGGTTCGTGGCAGTCCACGCAGATATTCCGTGTCCGTCTCGTCTTCGTGCCGAAAGGCAACCAGATCGACAGTCAAGGTCTGACTCCTGTCTTTTGTCGTTTTCTCACGAATCTGACATAGGTATTTATAACATTTTATTGCAACTCTGTATACTGTCCGATATTGCATACTCTCAGTGGTTGTAGGGAAAATACTACTCCTGAGAACGGGACATAAAGTCGGCTAGTTGCTTTGCGAATGTAGGCCCGCCGCCCCTTGCTGGATGACGCAGTTTCTGGGTGATGACGCCAAGATCATCGAGCGTAGCCTTGGCAGTATTGCCAAGTGCTAAAACTGTCTCTACTTCTGTAAGTTCAATGAACTTCGTAAGATGGTTTTTTGCAGATACAACTTCTACACGGGTAGGAGTGCGATTTGTATTAAAGTTATCAGGCTGATGCGGATGTAGCGGAAAGACCGCCCATAAAAGAGGAAGCTTATCATACTGGGTGATCGTGCGCCACATGATGGTGGAGGTGGGCTCTTTATATAGGCGATCATCGAAGGCGCGTTGAAATGAGCTGCCTTCTTCAAAAAATGGCACGTTCGGCATCATGCCGCTAATAATATGTTCGCTGGCAAACGGCACGCCAGTGCGACGCGTCCCCTGGTAGCCTGGCGCTTCTCCTATAAGCAAGACGGAGGGCTTGAACTGTGCCATCTTCTCGAAATACCTCTTAAGATTCGCTCGCCGAATTAGACCAATCGGGCTATTGTCGTATAAATTCTCCGCTAACGGTGTACTAGGCATTGTGGCCAGCTCATCCAGCCATAGTTTGAACTCAGGTTTTTGCGTAAATAAGGATAAGCTTTTGCTCATACGATTATTAAGTGTTATAAAAGACCATATGTCAACCGTTGAGCATCTCGTGGATGAAATTAGCGTTTTAGCCGATGGCTATGAGGCTTCTAATGAAATTGCAGATATTCTACGGCAACGGGAGCTTGTGCCGCTTATCGGCCCCTTTGCAGTTGGTAAGTCGGCAATTATGAACGCCACCATTGAACTCGATAGTGAGTTTGGTCGAGTTCGAAGCTTTACGACTCGGCCGCAGCGTCCGAATGAAGATGGTGGGACTTATAATTTTCTCGCTCACGATACACCGACTTTAGGTCAGATTCGTGACGATGTTCAAGGCCGGAAGCTCGTACAGGTAATTGTCCACCCGACCACGGGTAACGTGTACGGGTCGAATATTGATAGCTACGGCGCTCCTTACTCAATGCTCGATACTATGCCGACCTCACTTCCCGGTCTTGAAGTGCTGCCCTTTCGTAGAATCCACAAAGTTGCTATCGCTGTACCACCAGAAGTTTGGCAAGGTCGATTGGCGGAGCGCGCCGGGAACGGCAATGAAGACGACCTGCGTAAGCGAGTACGAGAGGGTGTGGCAAATCTTGAATGGTCACTAGATCAAGGCCAAGATCTTTCCTGGGTGGTGAACGGTGATCGCGATATCCGCGACACTGCAGGCGAGCTCATATCGACCATTCGGAATGGCGGCAGTGAGGCATCGGTCGTTGCTGGTCGTATAGCCGCAGAGCGGCTGGTTGCCACAATGCGGGCGATAGAGCAGTTCTAAGTTTTCGCTCTTAGCTACTAGGCGGAGTAAGTCATCTTCGCGTTCATAAGCACGAAGTCGACCAGTTAAGTAGCCGAGGCGGTAAGAAACGCCTTCGCTCATAAGTCGCCAGTTAGTGTCTTCAAGCGACTTCTTGACCAGTTTTTCAAGAGTTCTTCTGCTGTCATAATCTGCACGATCTGATTTGCCGTCCAAGCAGTTGAAGCCGACGAAGACATCTTTACCGATTTCCGGCTTATCTAAACCGAACTCAATGTAGCCAGTTTTTTCGAGTACCGGATTGAGAATAGCGGACAGCTCGGCAATCTTAGGCTTCTTCATCTCTTTGATGTCGTCCTAAATGTGTTTATTGTCTTCTTTTTCTTTGAGCTCTTTGCCAAGCTGAGCCATGCCTTCAAAGCCTTCTCTAACACCGAATAAGTGGTCGCGGAACTCCTTGTCCCATAGGCAAAAGTGAGCACGGTCCTTATCGAAGTTCGGATCGGGCTTTTCTTTCTTGCTATGCAGAACCATCTTATCTTTGTGGTTATGGCTGCAGGATGGGCATGTGTAAGTGATGGTGATGGTGATTGCGGTTTTGGTGGATGCGGTTTTGTGCGTCAGCTCTGTCTTGCACTTCGGGCAAAGATTGGGCTTTACTCTCCAGGCGGTACCATCTTCCCAAAAAGCGCTGTTCTTACCGCAATGCGGACATCGGAGCATGAATAAAACTTCTTCGGGATCGTCGTACTTGGCATTCCTATTACGCTGTATCAGACTTTTGTCGGTAATTCGTAAGCCCTGTTTACCGCAGTGGCGACAATAAGGTTCTTCGGTTAACCTGGCATTGGCAATCTGGTCATCCTTTGCCTGATCTTTCGCCATCCAATCTCTAATGTGCTGATCACGGGCTTCATCTGAGTGAGCGTGATCACTTCCGTAACTATGCGAGCTATGTTCTGAAACAAGGCGTACTTAACGAGCAGGACGACTTCATCAGAGGCCTGAGCATTCCTCTCTTCGTTAAAGACAGGGTCATATTCAGGCGAGCTAGCTCCTAATATGCGTTTGCAAATTTATAGTGGTCGTAGCCGTCAATCGGCTGCTCGAATAGAATAACGCCGCGGACACATTGATCGGCTGCAGGAACGAACGAGAACAACTTTATGTCATCGGTAGGCTTATTGATTGGCTGGTTCTCCAACACTTTAACGAGAATCTTAACGAATTCCAGCCAGCCGGTATCGATAAGAGTTTTGTCTATACCGCGGTCGGTCAGAAACTTTTCTAATTCACCTTTAAGTTTGTCCATGTAGGCAAATCGCATTACTGGCGACATAACTTGAACCATGTGTGGGCGTTCAATCTCGTCTTTGACGGTTTTATAAATATCCACCATCATCACACGGATATCTTCAGTTATGCGATCTTTTTCCGTATGCACAATCCAGTCACAGTAGAATCGTAGTAACAGCGATTCTCTATCCTTTTCGTGCTCTAAAATCTTTCTAACGGCAACCATCAAATAGACGACATGACATTCCTCTGTGAGAGGGCTGTGACGGATTAGGAAATCATTGAGTTTGTCTATAACTTCATCGCGAGCCATAGGTACAGTATAGATCTTGACGGCATTCAAAAAACAGCCCCATCTGAGGCTGTTTTTGTTATTGGCGAATGCCACATCAGAATCAGAGGCATAGGTCTCAAATTCTGCTGTCGCATCTGGCTGGGATGGAGGGATTCGACCTTGCCCGCCGGTTAATAACCGGCTCAGGCAACCCGGCTCCCATGGTCGCCGGGCTTCGGGCGGCTGCATGCCACTGGCATGCGCGTTCGAATCCCTCACTAACAAAAGTAAAAAGACACATACTTCATGCATGTGTCTTTTTACTTGGCTGGGATGGAGGGATTCGAACCCCCGAATGCCGGGACCAAAACCCGGTGCCTTACCACTTGGCGACATCCCATCAGGGTAGTCATGCAGGCCGCCCACAGTACTGGCGTCCGTAACAGGGTAGATTGTACCGTAAGACGGCTTACTTAACAACGACTCGGCGCTTTAAACCTCTGAAATTGATATTATATCGTATATATGTTATAATAGAAGTGACTTGTAGTATCAAAGTCGCAACCGGCACCCCCATTGCGTGTCCGGCTTCACAATGTATGTACCCCAGCTATCCGAGAGGAATCCGATGTCATCGAACGTCGAGGAATCGAAGAAGTCCACGGACTTCACCGACAAGCTCGCCAGAATCAGTCACAGCAGGCCGTTCAAGGCGATCGTGGCAATCCTCGCCATCATAGGACTGATCGCGATTGCCGTCTTCGTGACGACACTCGGACAGACCTCAGCCGCCGCTCCGCCGCTCGAGCCGGCCGCCGGACCCGACACCAGCCAGCGAGACAGGCTCGAAGCGCTCTCCGGATCGGTCGTACTGATCGAATCCACCTTCTCGGCGACCGTCAAGCCCAAGACACCGGACTCCGGTGACGGCAGCATGGCCGGCACGCCGACGATGTCCAAGACCTTCCAGCCACCGCGCACCGTACACGTCCAGGGCTTCTGCTCCGGATCGTTCGTCAGTGACGACGGCATGGTCCTGACCAACGGACACTGCTTCGACAAGAAGGAGGTAATCCCCAGTTTGCTCCAGGTAGCCGAAGTCGGCAATCTGACGTACGACGACCTGTCGGACCCGTCCAAGCTGCCCACCACGCAGCTCACCGAGGACGACCTGACGGAGCCCGAGCTCACGATCACCCTCATCCAGGGACGGGGAACGACCAACGCGGTCGTCCTGCAGCCCACACCGGCTTCGCTAGTCGTAGCCCAGGACACCAAGCAGGGAGACCTGGCGCTCGTCAAGCTCGACGGAGTCGCCAACACGCCGGCAATCAAGCTGGCCTGCGACTACCCGACGGATGCGAACGCCATCGTGCGGGACTACGGTTTCTCCGGCAGCCTACTGGCCAGCGCCGTCGCGCCCCAGCTGAAGGTCGACCTGGACAAGCCGTACGCACCGCCGAACGCCGACGATCCGTCGCGCACCGCTGACGACATCTTCCGTTCGCGCATCCAGCCGAGCTACCCCAGCGGCACGCTCAACGGCAAGCAGTACCCCAACGGTGTCGAGTACCGCGAGATCAGCGCCCCCATGACGCAGGGCATGTCCGGCGGACCGACGGTCACCGTACAGGAGAACGGCTCGTACGCGCTGCTGGGTACCAACTCGTACCTGACGGACATGCAGTCCTTCAACTTCATCACGTCACTCGAGAACGTCGTCCAGTTCCTCAAGGATCACAGCGTCAAGTTCTCGCAGACCTGCGGATGAAACCGGCGGACGGAACGATAACCGGGAGGTACATGATACTACCAGGCGCATAAGCACCTGACCAAAAGTCAACTGGCAGATGGCCGGTGGATAATCCATGCTGACGCATGTGACCCCACCGACCCTCTGCCCCGACCATGCACCAAGAACATGTTTCGTGGTCCATGGCCGGAGATAAGCAGCTTACCGCTGCTTCGACTCAACGAACGTCCGCGAGCCGTCCAGCTGACGTTGCAGGGCCAGGAAGTCGGGCGCCAGGGTCTTGGAGTCTTTGGCCACGGCCGCGATGAAGCTGTCGTCGCCGCTTCGGCGCAGCACGATGTCCGCCGCGACCTTGAACAGGATGACTGGGTAGGGCGTACGTAGGTTTTCGGTGGTGCGCATCAGTTTGTCGGTGAAGTCGCGTACCGCCCGCCGGTCGCCAGAAGACCTGACCGGGTCGACCCGGCGTAGCAGCTTCCAGAAGATGACAGTTACCATCATAGATACTAACACCACGGTTATCAGTGGCACCTCTAACAACCACCACCAGGCATTACGGCTGGCCAGCCAGCCACCCAACGCCAGCAATAAAACGGCCACGGAAGCCAGGATCAACAGTAATGGCCGTAGGCTGCGGCGCAGAAAGTCGGAGCCGACGGCCCGCACCACCAACAGGGTTGGGCGGATAGTGCCGCCGGCATCATGGACTGTCGGTATGTTCATACCAACAGTGTGACAAATTCCGGTCCATAACTCCAGTGCGGCCGTCATCCGGGCTGCCACCGCGGATACGTTTATGCTAAAATACAGCCAAAGCGATGCGTATCAGACAGTCTTTCAAGCGCCGGCTCAAGCGGCTTCTACCCGTAGCCACCATCACACTGGCAACCCTGGTGCTGATCGGTTTCATCATCATGCTATCACGGCAGGACTTCTATGTGCTGGACGCTATGGGCACCATCGGCAAACAACAGCGGGACCTGTTGTTGTTCGCGACCATCCTGAGCCTGATAGTCGTGGTGCCGGTCTTCGCGCTGACCATCTTCATCGTCCGTAAATACCGGGTGCGGCCGGACGGCAGCTCGCGCGCCAAACAGAGTGACTACGCACCGGACCTGGAAGGCGATACTAAACTGGAAACATTGTGGTGGGCCATCCCGTCGGCCATCATATTGGTCTTATCGGTCGTCACCTGGCAGACCAGCCACAGTCTGGACCCATACAAACCGCTGGCCAGCAAACAGGAACAGATGACCATCGAGGTAGTGGCCATGCAATGGAAGTGGCTGTTCATCTATCCGGAGGAGAATATCGCGACCGTCAATTATTTCAAGATGCCCGTCGGCAAAGCGGTGCAATTCAAGATAACTTCCGACGCACCGATGAACTCGTTCTGGATTCCGCAGCTTGGCGGCCAGGTCTACGCCATGTCCGGCATGACCAGCCAGCTGCATCTCCGGGCCGATCATGTGGGTGACTACCGCGGTGTATCGGCCAACATCAGTGGCGAAGGCTTTGCTGATATGGTCTTCAAGGCGCAGGCTGTCAGCGACAAGGATTACCGCGAGTGGGTAGCCAAGACCAAGGCTGGCGACGATGCTCTGACGCGCTCCGGCTATGACACCCTGGCGCGTCCGGGCGTAGAGAAGCAACCGCGTGATTATGCCAGCGTCGAGTCCGGCCTATACCAACGTACGGTAGACAGATACATGCACCATGGCGACATGGACAAACAGGACGGCTCACCGGCACCGATGATGGATCAGATGGAAGGGATGGACCATGCTCACTGAGATGTTCACGAATAGTATGAGCCGCTTCGCGGACAGCGCGCTGCTGGGACGGCTGGGCCTGGAGGCGTTCAAGCACGACTTCGTCGTCATGGGTGGCGTGGCCACCATGATCCTGGCCGGCCTGGCCATCGTCGGCGGGCTGACGTATTTCAAGAAATGGCGCTGGCTCTGGGACAATTGGCTGACTTCGCTGGACCCCAAGAAGATCGGTGTGATGTACCTGATATTCTCGGCCGTCATGCTGCTGCGCGGCCTGGGCGATGCCATCATGATGCGTGCCCAGCAGGCCCTGGCGCCGACCAACGGCGGGTTCCTGAATGCCGACCACTTCCAACAGGTCTTCAGTGCCCACGGCACCATCATGATCTTCTTCGTGGCCATGGGCTTCATGTTCGGCATCATCAACCTGATCCTGCCGCTCCAGCTGGGCAGCAGGGACGTGGCGTTCCCGTTCATGAACTCCTTAAGTTTTTGGCTGTTCGTAGCCGCCGCCATGCTGATGAACGTCTCGCTGGCGGTCGGTGAATTCGCGGCTGCCGGCTGGCTGGCTTACCCGCCATTGTCAGGCATTGAGTTCAGCCCGGGTGTCGGGGTCGACTATTGGATATGGGCCATCCAGATCGGTGGCATCGGCAGTCTGATGTCGGGCATCAACTTCTTCGTGACCATCATCAAGATGCGCGCCCCTGGCATGACGCTGATGCGGATGCCGATTTTCGCATGGAGCGTGTTAGGCAGCATGACGCTGGTGATGTTCGCTTTTCCGATCCTGACCGCCACGTTGGCCATGTTGTCACTCGACCGTATGCTCGGCATGCATTTCTTCACCATGGAGGCCGGTGGCAACGCCATGCTCTACGTTAACCTGATCTGGGCATGGGGGCATCCGGAGGTCTACATCCTGGTACTGCCAGCCTTCGGTGTGTTCTCGGAAATCGTGGCTACGTTCTCCGGCAAACGGTTGTTCGGCTATAAGTCGATGGTCTACGCCATCGCCGCCATCACCGTGCTGTCGTTCGTCGTCTGGCTGCACCACTTCTTTACCATGGGTGCCGGCGCCAACGTCAACGCGTTCTTCGGCATCATGACCATGATCATCGCCATCCCGACCGGCGTGAAGGTCT
>JALQUD010000037.1 GCA_023268595.1 Candidatus Saccharimonadia bacterium | reverse complement strand
ATAGCTGCCGGCATCGGTACGTTGCATCTTGGCTGGTCGGTAGGTGACATCAACCCGGTGTCCCAGAACGTTGACTGGTGGGCGTTGAGCTGGCGCTCAGCCCTGGCTATCGCCGGCGGCATGACGTATGCCTACATGTTTACCCTGATCGTCCGCAGCCAGGTATCGGCCTTCACACTGATCCTATTGCTGTCGTCGCTGCTGGAAAGCCTGGCGGGGTTGCTGCTCAAGGAGAACGTCAAGTATCTGCCGTATACCAGCTTGTCCGGTCTGTACCGCGACGGAGTTGATCTGAAGCAGACGGTACTGACGGTGACGGCGTATATGCTCGGACTTGGCATCATTGCCTACGTCCTGTTCAGGAGCCGCGACGCCAACTAGGCCGGTACGACAAAATCATATACTTTAATCCCTTTAAGACCCGTCTGCCCACCTCGGCCAGGCGGGTCCTTTTTATAGTGTTGCAGGATGCTGTGAACGCGTAACGTTGTACGAAAACTGTTGTAAATGGTCATTACAACATTTGCTCACCCCTGTAATGAGATTTGCCCACAGGTTATGCACACGTTTATTCAGCACAACAGTGAGCCGGTGATTATCTAGTTAGGATTGCCGTATTCCGGCTGGTCGGTGGCATGTTCCAGCGCCTGCCGGTAGCTGTCGCCGCGTCCGCAGCCGAGCATCTGGATGAAGTCCGGCGTGATCGTAAAGGCGGTGTAGTCGCCGGCGTTCAGGCGGGCGATGGGTGGCACGGTGTCGGTCGCCGTACGCTCTGCCGCGCTGACGGTCTGGCGGTAGATGGCACTGACGGCGTCCTGGTCGGCGGCTTCCTGCGCGGTACCGGCCAGCTTGACGACAGTCTGGCTATCGGCTTGGTGGATAGCCACCGAGACGCGGCCATGCTGACGGATGTTCTGCGCCTTGCGTGTCTTATCTTTGGTAGTGAATGATAGGTTCAGATCATCGTCGATCGAGAAATAGACGACGCTGGCCTGCGGGTCGCCGTCCGGGCTGATGGTGGCGATGACGCCGTCCGGATGGCTCCGCACGAAGTCTATGATGGCCCGTTTCTGTCCGTCGCTCAGGTTGGCCGGTGAATTGTCTGTCGTATGTTGTTCCATGACTGCTCCTTTTGACACCTAGTATACCTGGGCGTTCATGCGGTCGATGAGCAGCTGGGCCCAACTGCGGCCCAGCTGCTTCTTCTTGTCGGCTTTTTTCTTTTTTGCCGAACCGCGCGCCTCATGGCCAGCGCCATGGCCGGTCTGTGATGCGTCGGGGTCGTTGAGCCGGTCAAGCAGTGAGCTGGATTTTTCAGCCAGCTCTTCCATGTGCGGATCGGTGCAGGCCATGGCAGCCATCATCATGGCGTTACGCATCAGGAAATCCACATCGCCCTCGTCGAATGCCTGGTCCATGATCGATACCAGGCTGTCACGGGCTTCTTCGTCGCTTGGTTGTGATTGGAAACGGTCCAGCAATTCGTCGAAGTCGTCCTGTACGCGTTGGCGTTCATCGATAGCTTCATCCTGCAGGATGAAGCCGGTCTCCATGGCTGACGCGCCGAGTGCTTTTGGCATAGGCTACCTGACTATCGCGCCTCAACCATGCGCGTGATGTTTTCGCTGATGTTGACTTTGATCTGGCGGCTGCGGGCGGCTGCCAGCGTACCGGCGACCAAAAGTTGTTGCGGGCTGACGTCCAGACCGAACAATCGTTCCTCTGACTCCGGCTGGAATTCCGGCCTGATGGCGATGGTGTGGGCCATTGACAGGTCGATGACCCGTGGCCTGACCTGACGCGTGCCGTTTGCGGTGGCGATATCCTGGACGCCGGCATTATTGTTGGTGAAGTTGCCGCGGCCGTCGAGGTCATGCACCGTGGAATGGATGTCCAGGGCGTTGGCACGCGATGCGAGTACCAGGCCGTGCTTTGACTCGGCAGCGTTGGTGGCGCCCTGACCGTGTTTGGCGGAGCTGGCTTCGGTCAGGTAGGCGTTATCCAGTGCCAAACTTTCGATTTCGGTGAAGTCACCTTTCGCATTAGGGTCGGCCATCAGGTGGCTTTCCAGATAGATCGCCGTACCGTTCGGCCCGATCGTACCCGGATACCAGGCTAGCCGGTTGTCCCTGGTGACGCGGGCCACGGCAATCCGCATGTTCTGCCATTCGGCGCCACCGAGCGTGAGGCGGTCGGCGGTGTCGGACATCTCCATCTGGACACCTTTGCCGTATGCTATGCCGTCATCGCCGAAACTACGGTACAACGCTGCGTCGTAGTTGGGGCGTGGCAGGTCTTGGCTTTCGGTGTTGAAATAAGCCTCGCGGTCACTTCCAAGACTGGATGTTACCTGGTCTTCGACGGAGCCGACCGCATCGGCCATCTGTTCATTATTGAATAGGTTGGATTCGTGGTTCATGCACTGTAGCGTAAGAGTCGTGTGAAGTATTTGCAAATTAGTCGCAAAAAATATATGATTTCTGATATGGAGCTGATACGATGACCCACAACCCCATGACCGAGAAATTCCACGCCCTCTTACGGGAGCGAGGCCGGAGCGTCACGCGTGCCCGGACGTTATTATTCGAGTATCTGCAACAGAGCGGGGCAGTGTCGATGACCCAGTTCATGTCTGACAATGTCGCCGTGGCCGACCGCGCCAGCCTGTATCGGACGGCCGGTATGTTCCGTGAACTTGGCATCATTGAAGACCGCATCATCCAAGGGAAACGGCTGGTCGAGTTAAGTGACGATTATGATGCGCACCACCATCATCTGACATGCTCGGTATGCGGCCGGACGGTGGCGATCACCACACCTGAAATCGAAGACTTATTAGCTGACCTGGGGCGTCAGCATGGCTTTTCGGTCAAGAGCCACGTCATCGAGATCGGCGGCGTCTGCGACGACTGCTCGGCTAAAGCATAATCATATTGACAAAAAAGCAAAAGCGTGTATAATAGTAAGTGTTGAGATCTCAAACAAACACTTCAACTAAAACAAAAACGAAAGAGGAAATAATTATATATGCGTAGTAAAAGCGGACTTTCATTCGAACTAAGCAGCACCACGGATTCTACTATCCTGAGCCTTGACCGGCTGATACGATCGCTGTAGAACTCGAATGAAAGCCCCCGCCCCCCGTCCATGGACCATGGGCGGGGGCTTTTTATGTTATTGCCCGGGGTCTTTGACGATGACCGTGCCGCTGATAGTGGGGCGGGTGACATCTACATAGCTGAACGTGCCGGGCGAAGCGAAGGCGTAGGTGAACGAAGCGCCCGGTTTGAGCCGTGGGCTGTGTGGTCCCGGCTTCGCGGTGTCGGCCATGTCTATGGCCCGGTCTTCGGATGTGTCATTCTTCCAGGTTACCGGCGTGTTCGTGGCTATGGTCAATGTCGACGGGCTGAAACCCTGGTCGCCTATCGCTATAGTCGACGACTGGTTGGCCTCGGTGTTGACGGCACTGCTGGCGGATGGCCCAGACGGTTTTTCCTGTCCACCGGACGGTTGGTCCTGGGCTGATGCCGGATTGTCGCTGGCGGCCGGTTGGCGCGTCGGCGCGGATCGGTGATTGGCGATCGCCAATGAGACGACAGCGACCATGATGACGGCGATGACCGCGAGTATGAGTGCGGCGGGCCTCAGCCGCGTGCCGATCGACTTTGCTGGTTGTTTGCTGGTGTCTGGCTGCATAAAATCTCCGATTGCTGGATTACCGGGTAATACTAGACCCTGGCGGACGGTCTGACAAGCTCCTGATAGGCCGATTGTAAGGTGTGCGTTGCGAATAAGCTGGCGTTCCGGCCGTCAAGTAGACTTTTACGCCGCAGCGGTAATGCTTCTTACAGCGGCGTATCGATATCCGTCTTATGCTGGTATGGCATCAGTCATTAAGCAAGGAGGTGAGACCATGGCAGCAAGCACATCAGGCAAGCAGGGATTCGCATCGATGGACGCTGACGCCCAGCGCGGCATAGCACGTAAGGGAGGTCTGGCCCAGGGTAAACACAATAACCCTGGTAATTTTGCCAACCGCCC
This sequence comes from Candidatus Saccharimonadia bacterium, assembly GCA_023268595.1. Taxonomy (GTDB): domain Bacteria; phylum Patescibacteriota; class Saccharimonadia; order Saccharimonadales; family UBA4665; genus JALQUD01. The sequence goes on along the minus strand of JALQUD010000037.1, from coordinate 4,895 downwards.
TAAGACCGAAGCGCAGCGCGCTGGCCACGCCGGTGGCAGCAAGAGCCGCCGTACGTCCTGAAGTGGTACGAAGACGTCCCGATGAAGAGGCCGGCCCACCCGGCCTCTTTTTGGTATAGTTAGGCTTATGAAGATGCAGCTCCACCGAACAGGCAAACGGCCTCAGTGGGCGGGGCTCTCGCGGAAACGGCGTAACGCATGGCAACGCGTGGCCGCCCGGACCGATGGCGTGCTGACTGTCGGTAACTTCTTTACCCTATTTGGCTTTGGTCTGGTGTTGGCCGGTCTGGGATATGTGATTGCCGCCGGCCGTTCCGGTTCCGACGGACGTGAGGAGTGGTATATCATCGGCTTCGGGCTGATAGTCGTCGGCCGCTTATGCGACCTGCTGGATGGTTGGCTGGCTGAGCTGACCGGCACCAAAAGTCCGCTTGGCGAATCCCTGGATGCTGGCTTTGACAAACTGATAACCTTGTTGGCGCTACCAGCGTTGGTGGTTGCTACCATCTTGCCGTGGTGGGCGGCAGGGGCTTTGGCGCTGCCGCACGTATTCATCGCCGCCATATCGGCACGTCTGATACGTCTGCGGCGCGTGCCGCATCCGTCACTGACGGGTAAGTTATCGATGGCCGCCGCCTGGCTGACGGTATCGACGGCAGTGTTGGCGGTGGCGTTGGCTCAGGAATGGTCTTACGCCGCGTACATTGGATGGTTGGCGTATGCCGCCGGTTCATTATCGGTAGTGCTGGGAGCTCAGGCTGCTATTGGTTACGCACGGCAGCTGCGAAAGTAAGCGAACTAGAAATCCGGCCTGTGGAAAATATCACAGCGGCGCTTAACCCGGTGTGGTGTAATAAGAAGTATCATGATTGAAGACCACACGACCGACGCCGTCAACGACGAACGGAACATATCCGATACTCCAGGTAAAGATTTCAAAGGGGCTTGGCCCGGTGCATGGGAGGCCATCGGCGAGACGTTCGACCGCATCAAGCGTAGTCCCTGGCCAGCGTTGCTGATGATAGTCGTCACTGCGGTGGCCGGCTTCGTGGATGACTACTATAACAAGGACGGCGAGACGTTCCCGGTCGGACCTTCGTTCGTCGCCTTTCTGGTATTCCTGGTCTTCGCCTACACCTACGTGCTGGGAATTACCGACGGCAAGAAAATGACTATCGGCAAGTCGTTCGTGACTGATGCCCGCACCTACGTGCGGACGTTCTTTGGAACTATATTCGTGGGATTCGCGACCACCTTGTCGGTGTTGGCACTGGTGTTCCCGGCCATCTGGGTCATACCGTGGCTGCGCTTCGTGCTGCTGATCGTGCGTGACCAGAACGTCCCTATCAGCCAGGCCGTCAAAGAAAGTTATCGCCTGGCAGATGACAACAAGGCGAAGATATGGGGCATATACGGTGCGACGATACTGCTGGCGTTGCCGTTGGTCATCGGTGCGGTCGTCATGGCCTCATATGGACTGATCACCTTTGAAGAGGGCGTACTACAGTTCACGACACCGGTCATCTGGGCTGTCGCGGTGGCTACATTGTACAGTACGTTCCTGCAATTGTTGTCGGACGGGGCGTCGGCACGGTTGTACCGCTGGCTGCAGGCCAACGTGGCTGAAGAGCCTGTCTCCGAACCTACCGCGCGTGATAACTGATTGTCATATTTTTCACAGACCGCACCCGTCGTTTTAGTTAATATATGTTTACTAATAACGACCAGGAGGCCCTATGGGACTATTCGATATGATCAAAACTAAGATGAATGACCCGAAGGTCAAGGCGCAGATCGAGCAGCTGAAGGAAAAGAATAAGAACGGTGAGCTGACCGACAAGGGTAAGGAGCTGTTCAGTAAAGTGCGTCAGCACATAAAGAAGTAGCCTCGCTAATAAAAAAGCCTCCGGAGAGGCTGTGTTCTATTGTGGTAGCGGCGACAGGACTTGAACCTGTGACCCCGAGCTTATGAGTCTCGTGCTCTAACCAGCTGAGCTACGCCGCCGCATGATCATATGAAACCATATGAACAGTAGCGATGCTAACAGATACAAAATATAGCATGTTTCACGCCGGCTGACTAGTGCTACGTCTGATTGGTGTACCAGTTAAGGAACCGGCGCCAGCCCTGGCTGACGTCACGTTGGCCAAGGTCGCGGTCACTGGCTAGGACTTCGCCGATGCTCAATCCGTCATCGCCGTCCATGGTGACGACCTGTTGCAGCGTCTTGGCGTTGGTGCCTCGGGGTTCGCGGAGTATTTGTCCGGAATGCTCATAGGTGAAGACATGACAGTCCGTGCCGTCATGGTAGGCCAATTGTTGGTGGAGGATTATGCTGCGGTCGTCGTGGTCCCGCATCAGGTTGAACCAATCCTGTGGGGTGAACCAATGGTCGACCGATTTCATGTAGGCGCCAGGGAAGCCGTTGAGCGCTGGCACGGCCCAGGCGTCATCGCTGACGACGACCGGTTCGCCGAGCAGTTCAAAGGTGCGCGCAGCCTTGTCGCGTAGTACGTAGACGGTGTCCTCGCCCTGGATCTCATCTATCTCTACGGTGCGCCGGACCAGATTGACGTCATATTTGGCGCAGATGGATTGTGCCTGGACGAACTTCTCGTCATTGCCGGTCGCAAAGGTAAGCGTCTTCATATTGCTACAATTATGACAGATGAATGACAAAAGTGATAAACCGGTGTCGTACGTAGTTGCCGTCAGTGGTGGCGTTGATTCGATGGTGCTGCTGCATATCCTGGCGCGGTCGGTCCCGGCTGACCGGCTGACCGTGGCTCACTTCGACCACGGTATCCGGCCTGATTCGGCCGAAGACAGGCTACTAGTGTCCCGGGTGGCCAGGGACTATGGATTATCGTTCGTGTATGACGAGGGCCGCTTGGGTGCCGGCGCAAGTGAGGCGGCGGCACGCGACGCCCGCTACACGTTCCTGAGGCGGGCCATGCGTGCCGATGGCGCCGACTATATCGTCACGGCACATCATGAAGACGATGTACTTGAAACAGCGGTTATCAATCTGTTGCGCGGTACTGGACGCAAGGGTCTGGCCTCGTTGCGCAGTCATGGTGAGTTATACCGGCCATTGCTGTCGACGCCAAAGCGCCATATACTTGCCTATGCCGCCAAACATGGCTTGGAGTGGAGGGAAGACAGCACGAACGCTGATGTCAATTATCTGCGTAATTACGTGAGGCATGTCATCTTGCCGCGCTTCGACCATGATGACCGTGACCGCTTACGCCATCTGATAACCGATACGGAGCGTAAGAACGTTGAGATTGACGGTCTGCTGGCCGGACAACTCCATCTGCAGCCGGCGGGTGACCGGTTGGATCGTCATTGGTTCCGGGAATTGCCAGATAACGTGGCGCGCGAGATCGTGGCTGCCTGGCTGCGCCGGTTAGGAATCCACGGCTTTGACCGCAAGACCGTCAACCGCCTAGCGGAGGCTATCCGGACATTGGCTAATGGCAAGCGCAGCGACATCAACGGCCGCTACGTGCTACTTGTCGGACGCGACCATGTTACGGTCGTGCCACGCCAGTAGGTAGCGCTTGGTATGGCAGCGATGTGACGTATAGCTTACGTTTCGCCCACATCACCGGTATGAAAACAGTTAAGAGGAATGTATAATAAGTTCGCATATGGATAAGAAACCGTTTCAAACCAACCGCCGTAAGTCGAACCGTCCGCAAAAGGGCCGCGGTTTCCGTAATATCGGCTTTGCCGCGCTGATCATTCTGATCGTGCTGATCGTAGCCACCGCCTTCAACCAGCCTAGCAACATGCAGGAGATTCCGGTTACCCAGGCCGTTAAGGAGTCGAACGAAGGCAAGTATTCCAAGATCGTCGTCAAGGGTGACACGGAGCTACAGATCACTAAGAAGGGTGAATCGACGCCTACGCTTAAGTCGTACGTCGGTAATAACACCAACCTGACCGACCTCGACCTCAACTATAGTAAGGTCACCGTCGATTACGAGCCGGCCTCATCCACCCGGGGCTTCATCCTGGCTTTCCTGAACTTCGGACTGCCACTGCTGCTATTCATCCTATTGTTCCTGTTCCTCTTCCGTAGTGCCCAGGGTCAGGGTAACCAGGCGCTGAGCTTCGGCAAGAGCCGGGCACGCCTGTATGGCAACGAGAAGCACAAGGTAACCTTCAAGGATATTGCCGGCAGCAACGAGGCCAAGCAGGACCTGGAAGAAGTCGTTGAATTCCTGAAGTTCCCTAAGAAGTTCTCTTCCGTCGGAGCCAAGATTCCCAAGGGTGTGCTGCTGGTCGGTCCTCCAGGAACCGGTAAGACCATGCTCAGCCGTGCCGTAGCCGGCGAGGCCAACGTGCCATTCTTCAGTATCTCCGGTTCGGAATTCGTTGAGATGTTCGTCGGTGTCGGTGCCAGCCGTGTCCGTGACCTCTTCGCCAAAGCCAAGAAGAACTCACCATGTATCATCTTCATCGACGAGATCGACGCCGTCGGCCGTCGCCGTGGCAGTGGCATGGGCGGTGGCCACGACGAACGCGAGCAGACCCTGAACCAGATCCTGGTGGAGATGGACGGCTTTGAACAGGGGCAGAACGTTATCGTGCTTGCTGCGACCAACCGTGCTGACGTGCTTGACCCGGCCCTGCTGCGTCCTGGACGTTTCGACCGCCGCGTCAACATCGGTCTGCCTGACCGCAAAGACCGTGAGTCGATCCTGAAGGTCCACTTCGCTAAGAAACCGCTCGCCAAGCACGTCGATCTTGACGCCTTGGCCGCCAAGTCGGCTGGTTCTTCGGGTGCCGACCTGTCTAACATCGCCAACGAATCAGCCATCATCGCTGCCCGTAACGGCCATGCCGAGATTACTCAGAAAGATGTCACCGATGCCTTCGAACG
>JALQUD010000036.1:8739-8974 GCA_023268595.1 Candidatus Saccharimonadia bacterium | reverse complement strand
CAATTCGGCACGTTCTTCCTTGATGAATACCGCCCGCCAGCGATCTTCCTCGTGATCCAGCGACGCGTACTTCTGCATGATCTGCAGCACGCTTTGCGCTTCGATGCGCGCCTGCGCCGGATCATATACCCCGCATGGTAGGTCACAATGGGCATGGACCGGTTTGATAAGCTTGTCGGTCATGGTCTTGAATAATTTCACCGGTAATTCCCTCCTGGTTACTGACAGGCTCAAG
>JALQUD010000036.1:0-8729 GCA_023268595.1 Candidatus Saccharimonadia bacterium | reverse complement strand
CACCATGTGATTCGTCGGCCTACGCTTTATGGCTATGTTCGGCACGCCATTTGGCGATTTCGCCGTGATTACCGTTCAGCAGCACTTCGGGCACACGGCGGCCCCGAAAAACTTCCGGACGGGTGAACTGGGGGAATTCGATGTTCTGATCATCATCCTGGAATGATTCTATCTCGGCCGAAGCCTCTCCCCCTAATACGCCAGGGAGTAGACGGACGACAGAGTCCACCAGGACCATGGCCGGTAATTCACCACCGGTAAGGACATAATTACCAATACAGAACTGCTCGTCGATATATTCGGTGACACGTTCGTCATACCCCTCATAGCGGGGACACACCACTATGAGGTCGCCACCGTTGAGACCGGCTGCAGCCAGCCGCTTGGCATCGGATTGGACGTACTGCTTCCCACGGGGTGTCGGTAGCAAGACACGCGCGGAACGGTCTTCAGCTACCTGGGACTTCGCGTATTCGATAGCTGCCACGATCGGCTCAGGCTTCAGAAGCATGCCATCACCTCCGCCATACGGCGTATCGTCGACCGTCTTGCGGCTACCGATGCCGAACTGACGGAGATCGACCAGGGCGTATTCCACGATGCCGCGGTCCTGGGCCTTCCACAACATGCTTGAGCCGAATACCTTGACGAACATTTCTGGGAATAGGGTGATTATCTGAATCTTCATGTGTACATTGTACCAGCGCGACTACGGTTTCGAAGGTGTGACATTTCGGCCTGGAATCTGTCATGCATGGTCAGAAGCCCAGGAAATCATCGCTGCCGTGCACCGAGACCGCCGTCAGCAGCTCCTGATGGATCACGCCGTTTGATACGATAGCTCCCCGTATCGCCCGGTCATACCGTTGGTGTTTGCCATCGATATCAGTGACCGTGCCTCCGGCCTCTTCGACCAGCAGCTTGGCTGCCGCCATGTCATGGGCCCCATAGCCTGGGAATAACCGTGCATCAAGCTTGCCCCGTGCGATCAGGCAGCATTGGTACACCATACCTCCGAAAGGCCTGACGATCGCTCCGGCTTCGCACAATGAGGTATATACCGGCATGTGCCTGGTCAGCTCCTTGAGTCCGCCCGGCCCGGCGATGACCGCCTGGCCGATACCCCGGCCGCTGACGCGCATCGGTTCGGCGTTACATCGTGCACCCGCACCTTTGACGGCCGTGAACAGTTCACGCGTGAACGGGTTACTGACGACTGCCACGAGCGGCTCGCCATCAACCACGTAGGCGAGCGAGAAGACCGCCGTCGGTAGTCCGGTCGTGAAACCGTTCGTACCATCGATCGGGTCACACACCCATAAATGTTCACTGCCGGTCCGTACCGACGCCTCCTCGCCCAGCACGCCTTCGCTTGCACGGCTGGCGTTGACTTGGTCGATCACTAGCTGGTTGACGAGCCGGTCGGCAGCGGTCACGACGGTTTCGTCGGCTTTACGCTCCTGACCTTGGTCGGTCCGGTAAAAATAGTCACGCATGATAGCGCCGGCGTCATCGGCCAGCTTGACGCCGAAGGCTAGCGCCTCGTTCAGTTGTTGTACATCCATACACGACATTATGGCAGGTGTGCCACCCGATGCATACCTTGAGCACTTTGCATAGTTTACTTATGGCACAAACCAAAAAGAACCCCATAAGAGAGGTTCTTTTTGTCACATAAAGCTCCCAATTCACAAGGCGAACGGGCCTATGATTTGGCTCGCATGAGCTGTATATTTTTGTTTGGGATGAAGGGCCTTATCAATTTTCGATAAGTCCTGTCGTTGTTCGACCTCTCAAACTATACCGGACGCGCTTAAAGCTGGCAAGTACTGAGTAAGGATTACAACGCGGTCTTACACGTCCAGGTCATCGAGTTCCTGAAGCTCACGGCGGGTGCGGTTCACCCGGCTGTCTTCATCGTCGGAGCGATTGGCAGTATCACCTTCGTTCCGTACGCTAGGCCCAGACTGCTCAGTGTCATCGGCTTGGTCGTCGTCGTGACGATGCTCCTCGCCAGTGCCGTTATCGACGATCTTCAAGTTATAGCGTGCGTCGTTCTTGGTGCCGAGTGCCCGGAGTAACGTCCGCAGACTCTGTGCGGTAGCTCCACGTTTGCCGATCACGCGGCCAAGATCTTCCGGATCGACGGTCAGCTCCAGTAGCACACCCTTCTCATCGATTCGCCGTTCAACGATGACGTCTTCCGGTTTACCTACAAGGGATTTTACGATGTATTCAACGAATTGCTGGTCGATACTGCTCATGTCGGGATCCTCCTTTACCGGTAGGCGCATTATAGCGTGCCCGGGATAAGGCTACAAGGAAGAATTAGCCGGCGACCGGTTAAGGCACCGGTGCCGGCTAAACTATACTGCCACGGTCCGTGGTTAGGCTTCGTCGGTAGGAGCAGCTTCTTCAGCAGGAGCTTCAGCTTCCGGAGCTGGCTCTTCCTTTGGCTGGTTCTTGCGCAGCTTTTCGGGGTTGCGGATGGAACGCTTCTTGTCGGCCTTAGGCAGCTTGACCCATGACGGCAGTTCGACGCCTTCGCGCTGCATGAGGCTGACGACACGGTCGGATGGCTGGGCGCCGTTAGAAAGGTAGAAAGCGGCCTTCTCTTTGTTAAGCGTGGTCGTCTTGGCGTGCGGGTCGTAACTACCCAGCAATGCCACGTGACGGCCGCTAGTCGGCGTCAGACGGCTGTCTTGGACGACGATACGGAACTGGGCGTGGCCCTTGCGACCGGTGCGCTGCATACGGATTGCTAACATGATGGATTGGCTCTCTTTCTACTCTCGCCCGGAAGCCTACGGCCCGGACGTATTAATAACTCTCTCTCAAACGTATCAATGGGGAGTGATCCACGACAGTCTTTGAAATCTTAACTAATTTTACAGATATACTGTTAAGTTGTCAAACTACGCCGCCACCGCCGCTTCAGGCCTTGCCGTACTGTCGCAGCGCGGCTTCGGCCGCCTTTTGTTGGCCGGACTGCTTGCTCGGACCCGAACCGACACCTTTAAGCTGGTTACCCACGAACACGCCGACCTTGAAGACCTTGTCATGGTCGGGACCAGTCTCTTCCAGGACCTTATACACCGGCGTAGATCCTTCCTGGCTTTGGGCCACTTCCTGCAGATGGGACTTAGGATCCATCCACGAGCCCGATTCCAGAATCTGCGCGAACGTATCAAGCAGGTTCTCGGTTATGAACTTCTTAGCGACCTCATAGCCCTGATCGATGTACATCGAACCGATCACAGCCTCAAAGCTGTTAGCTAGAATCTGTTCGCGGGCTCGCTCGGTGCCACGCTTCTCACCACGGCTCAACCGCAACATCGGCTCGAACCCGGCACGGGCAGCTGCCGCGCCGATACTTTCGGTACGGACCAATGCGCTGCGCCAGTTAGTGAGGATGCCTTCCGGATCACTGAAATTAGTGTACAAGTATTCGGTGGTGACGAGCTCCAGGACCGCGTCACCCAAAAATTCCAGACGCTCATTGTGTTCCTTGACGGTCTTGCGGTGTTCGTTCAGATAGGAACGGTGCGTGAAGGCAGTCACCAGCAGTTCGATATCGTTGTACTCGATACCGAGTTTTTCGCGGGCAAAAGTGTGGTAGAGATTATAGTCCATGGTTAAGTAAGTGCTTGTTATTACAGTCGTTGGTCACGGATCCGCTTCATGCCAAGCAGCATGAGCTTGCCAATGTCATCATACGCGATCTTATCGACGGCCTGCTGGGCTGGAATCCATTTGATATCGTTCAACCAGTCTTCGGGGTTTAGTTTGTCGGTGTCACCCATACCTTGTACCAGATAGATATGCATGGTCATGAGCACCAGTGTCTGACCACGGCGGTACCGGAAATGTACCTTGCCTAGCCAGTTGTACAGCCGCATCTGCTGCAATCCGGTCTCTTCCTGGATCTCACGCTCAGCGGTCTGCTTCGGTTCTTCGCCCGGCTCGACATGACCCTTAGGTATCGTCCAGCGGTTCTTGGCGTCCTGGATAAGCAGGATCTCAATCTGACCATTACTTTTAGCATGACGGAAGATGATACCGCCGGAAGTAGTCTCGCGGACCACCTCTTTGATAATCGGCCGATGCTTGGACACGAAGGTTTTGAAGCCCTGGATAGGGCGCTGGATCGTGCTTCTGATGGGACGGATTGACGGCCGGGCCGTCAGCTTACGGGCCGGCTTAGCTGGCTGGCCATCGGTTTGCGACGAATCGCCGGCCTTCTTGCGCGGACGGTCGTCGGATCGCTCTGCCATACCGGTTACTCCGTCTTTTCCTTAGCCGACACGGCCGCACCGGATTCGGATACTTCAGATTGTACGTCTTCTTCCGAGGTCTTAGACGTTTCTGCGGCGGCAGCCGGATCACGTTGACGCAGCACCGTACCGAGCACACCGTTGATGAACTTGGACGAATTCTCGCCACCGAAAGCTTTTGCCAGCTCGACCGCCTCATTGATGACGACTTTCGGCGGGATATCGGTGTTATAGGTCAGCTCGTATAGCCCCATACGCAGCACTACCCTGTCCATACGGGCAATCTGGTCGATGGGCCATTCAGGCGCGATGGGTTGCAACGTGGCGTCAAGCTCTTTTTCATGAGCTGCCACACCGTTCACCAAGGCTAGAATGAATTCCGTATCCTCTAGTTGCTTCTCATAACGACCGATGTTACGACTGGAAACTTCATCCAGCTCGAAACCAGTATCTCCGGCTTCACGCCTGAAATCGAGTTCATAGAGCGTTTGGAGCGCTATGATACGGCCGAGGTGACGGTTCGATGCCATAGGGTAGTAGACCCGGCGTTAGCCGGACTCCGGCTATTAGGCTGCTACCTTCTTAGGATTCTCGCGCTTGGTAGTCCGAGCCTTGACTGGTGACTTGGCGTTGACCGCCCGTGCCAGTGTCAGGACGAGGTGGCTGCGGCGTGCGCCGGTCGCGCGATGGCTTGTACGTTTCTTTGGCTTACCCATTAGTGTATCTCCTTAAAAGTCTCTGGTGGATATATGCGGTTGCAAGCTTTGATTATACACGAAAAACCGGTAGAACCCTGACTCGCGCACCGCGCTAAAACTGTGATTTACGCTGATTATACCTGAAAACGCAGCACATCTCAAGGACCTGCGTCCGGCTTAGCGGACGGCAAAGTTAACCAGCTTACCTGGTACGTAAATGGTCTTCACTATCTGCTTACCTTCCAGGTGAGTCGCTACGTTAGCCTCAGCCTTGGCGGTAGCCACGACAATCGCCTCTTCCGCTTCAGCCGGTGATTCGATCTGGCCACGCACCTTACCGTTGACCTGTATGACGATCGTGACTTCATCGGTCCTCAGCGCAGCCTCATCCCATGACGGCCAGCTATCACGGTGCACGGTGGTACCGTGTCCAAGCTGGCGCCACATCTCTTCCGCCGCATGAGGCGCGAACGGTGCGATACATGCCACGAGCTTATCGAGCGCTTCCTGCCAGACAGTATTCCGAGCCAAACCGTTGGCCTTCAGTTTGTACAAGTTATTGGTAGCGGCCATGGTAGCCGAAATCGCCGTGTTGTACTGATTACGCTCGATGTCATGGGTAGCCTTCTTGACCATGGCGTGAGTAACGCGCCGAATATCCCGCGCATCCGCTTCGGCCGTTTCGGCCACCGGTGCTTCCAGGTATTCTTGGACGAGCGTCCAGACCCGGGACAAGAATCGGAACGTACCCGGTACACCCTGTGGGTCCCACTTGGCCCAGATTTCCAGCGGCGCGGCGAACATCAGATACATGCGCAGCGCATCGGCACCATAACCTTGGCCGATGATGTCCAACGGGTCGACGCCATTACCCTTGCTTTTGCTAAACATGGTCCCGTCGGAAGCCGTGACCTTACCGTTGAACAGGAACTGCTTGAATGGTTCCGGATTGGACAGCAGCCCTTGTTTGGTCAGGAACCGTGTCACGAACCGCGCATACAGCAGATGGGCCGTAGCGTGGTCGGCGCCGTTATAGAAATCGACCGGTTCCCAACGCTTGGCCAGCTCAGGGTCGAAAATACGCTCGGCATTATGAGGATCAAGATAGCGCCACATATACCAACTGCTACAGATGTAGGTATCCAGGGTATCGGTCTCGCGTTCTGCCTTGCCGCCGCACCGTGGGCAGTCAACGATCAACCAGTCGGTAGCGCGGGCCAAAGCGCTACGGCCGTCACCGCTCGGCTGAAAATCATCGAGCTCGGGCAGCACCACCGGAAGCTGGTCGTCTTCCACTAATACCGGGCCACACTCCTGACAGTGGATGACCGGAATAGGCGCACCCCAGTAACGCTGGCGGCTGACGCTCCAGTCGCGCATCTTATAATTGACCTTGGAAACACCGACGCCAGCCTGTTCGAGCTTAGCTAATATCTTTGGCCGGGCGCTCTCGAAGTCCATACCGTCGAACTCGGCCGAATTGCTCATCACGAACTTACGCGGAGCTTCTTTGATATCGGCATAGGGGATGAAGGTCTGTTCCTCGGTCGTGAAGACTATATCCAAACCGAACTTGCGCGCGAACTCGTAATCACGCTCATCTTCGCCGGGCACGGCCATGATTGCGCCGGTCCCGTAACTGGCCAGGACATAGTCGGCCACCCAGATGGGCATCGTCTTACCAGTCAGCGGGTGCACAGCGTAGGCACCGGTGAAAACACCGGTTTTCTCCTTGCCTTCCTGCTGTCGCTGGACCTCGGTCTTCTTAAGCGCCTGGGCTACATAATCCTGCACCGCCTCAATCTGCTCGTGGGCGACGATCTTCTCCAATAATTCGTGTTCCGGTGCCAGCACCATGAACGTCGCGCCATAGATGGTGTCGTGGGCCGTAGTGAAGACCTTGACCGTATGGTCGGTATCCTTGATCGCGAAATCGACCTCTGCACCGACGCTCTTTCCGATCCAGTTCTTCTGGGCCAGTTTGACGCTGTCACTCCAGTCCAGACCGTCAATAGCTTCCAGCAACTCGTCAGCATATTCGGTGATACGAAAGAACCACTGCTTGACCTCACGTTTCTCCACGATGGGATCATCCGCACCGTCATGTCGCCAGCATTTGCCATCGATCACCTGCTCATTGGCAAGCACCGTCTGACACTTGGTACACCACCACTGCATGCGGGCATCCTGATAGGCCAGACCGTTACGATACATCTGCGAGAAAATCCACTGCGTCCACTTGTAGTATTCAGGCTGGTGGGTGGCGATCTCCTTGGTCCAGTCGTTGCTCCAGCCCATGGCCTTGTACTGCCGGTGATAGTCGGGGATGATCTTAGCCATGCTAGCCTGGGGAGACACTCCGGACTTGATGGCGAAATTCTCAGCCGGCAAACCGAAGGCATCCCAACCGACCGGGTGGTAACTCTCATAACCCGACTGACGTTTGAACCTGGCTTTGACGTCGCTGATCGTGTAATTCATGGCGTGGCCGATGTGGATACCGGCACCGCTCGGGTAGTTGAACATGCTCATGGCCATGTATTTGGGTTTGTCACTCCGCAGGTCGGCAACATATGTGCCGTCCTTATCCCAGGCGGCCTGCCATTTCGGTTCGATGTCTTTGGGGTTATATCGTTGCATGGTTATGCCCTTCGTCTGTTCCTGATCGATCATCACTGATTATACCCAAGTTGGGCGGTTTGATGACCGGATATGCTGATTTATGTAACGTTGTTGGTTCGTAAATAAAGAAAATGCCCTATAGGGCGAGAAGCGTAAGACCGGAATATGTTGATACGGCTTTCATGGTGACGCTAGTATAGCACACCTAGTAGGACATCTCACCCGAAGACATCCGGTCCAGCCAACGGCACTGGCAGCGGACAGTTCAATCAGAACTGTTTGAGGAAGTTAGTGGTAAATACCATGTCCATGTCCGACCGCCCAGCCTGACGCTCATGGGCCAGGCTGATCAGTTCGGCCACCAGCTTGACACCCGACACGCCCGCCCGGTTCCAGTTATGCTGGTACAGGCTGCCCGGCAAAGGATTCACCTCGTTGCAGTAGACTTCGCCACTACCGTTATCGATGAGCATATCAACCCTGGCAATACCACTACAGCCAAGCGCCCGGTACACCGCCAGACCGGTCGCCTCCGCTTTCGCGTACAGCGCAGGTTCAAGATCGGCGGGCAGCCGGCTATATCCTTGCGCTCCGGCTTCGCCCTTAGCGCCATCGGCCGCGGGTTTGCCTGCCTTGCCCTTCTTACCACCGTGCATGTACTTCGTGTCAAAATCAAAGAAATCTTCACCACCCACCAATGGCTGCTCCAACAACGCCGGACGTAGCGAATCATTACCCATGATCGGCAGGGTCACCTCCGTCAGGTCGGTTACGGCTTGCTCGACCAGCGCCCGGTCATCATAATGCAGCGCCACCTCGATGGCGTTGGCCAGCTCAGTAGGATCGCCGACTTTAGTGATACCGATACTCGAACCAAGATGCGCCGGTTTGACGAATAGCGGGTAGCGCAACGTGCGGTTGATCCGCGTGACATACTCATCCGGATCGGATTCATACTCATGCTTCATGAAGCTTACATACGGAGTTACTGCGATACCCTGTGATTGGCAGACTTGTTTGGTCAAGACTTTATCCATGGCGATGGCGCTCGCCGCCACGCCACAACCGACGTATGGCACGCCGGCCATCTCCAGCAGGCCCATCAGTGCGCCATCCTCACCGTTGGCGCCATGAA